>NZ_JAEPRF010000006.1:0-174327 GCF_022501545.1 Macrococcus sp. PK | reverse complement strand
TCAAAGCATGTCTAGAAAAGGTAATTGTCTAGATAATTCTCCAATGGAGAATTTCTTTGGAATATTGAAACAAGAAATGTTTTATGGTGAATCATTTGATTCGTATGATGAGTTAGAAGAGGAAATTAATGATTATATGGAATATTATAATTTCGTCAGAAAGAAGAGAAAATTAAAAAGCAAGACTCCTGTAGAATACAGAAATCTTGCTTTAATGAAAGTAGCTTAATAAAAAGTTCAACTTTTTGGGTTCACTACAATTTGAACTTCAAGCTTTTTAATATTATTATTCAAATTTAAGCGCGTCGCCATCGAATGATTCATCTGCAACTTTAATTGAATCAGTGGGACATCCTTCAAATGCATCGATCATATCTTCTTCTAATTCTTCCGGTATTTCCTGAGTTCCTTGGTTATCATCTAAAATAACATAGGCAATACCTTCATCATCATAATCGTATATATCAGGTGCTGCTGCACCACAAGCACCGCAAGCGATACATGTATCCATATCAACGATCGTATATTTACCTGCCATATTTTTTCGCCTCCTCACACTTTCATGCTACACTAGTTATAACATACATAACTATTTTAGTGATAGTTAAGCACATTTTCAACAAAAATATTTCAGGGTGACAAAATGAAATCGATTAATCGTTATATAAAGTCGCATTACTTACCAGACAAATCAGTTAAAAGTTTATGGAAATTATTAATTGGTGCAAGAACTCAGCAAACTTATTTCGACGCAGTGATGCAGGATTTATTACCAGTTTATGAATTGTATCCAAATGTTTCATTTGAGGCTGTCACTCGACTCGTTCGTAATGATAGTGAGGAAAATATCAGTATTAATAATAATCTCAAACTATATCCATATTTTTACTATGCAAGTGAGCTATCTTTTTCTTCATTTGTATTATTGCTTCAAACAGTTTCAGAATATCTCTATCATTCTTCTGACTATTTACCAAGTTCAAATCGTTTATTTATACAACAACATGTTAAGCAACTATTTACGAAAATTAAAAAAGAAGATCAATTTATTCACTTAGCCCAGGAAGTTGATGATTTATCGCAGTATATCTTTAAATCAACTGGTAGCTGTTATTTTATACATTTTCTGCATGGTCATCAAATAAGACCTGATAGTTATGAACAATTATCTAAACAATTTAACTTAAGTATTGATGAGATAAAATCACAAATGATCACCGAAAAGAATTTGATGCTTCATGCATTTAAGACGCGTGAATATAAGTTATTAAGTTATTTATATGTCAGAACGCCACTGCATATCAACACGAGTGATACGTATCGGCGATTAATTAATGGCGACTCAATAGATATGATTCAGCGAAATAAATCAGTAAGAATACATACGATACAGGATCATATTATTGAAATATTGATTAAAGACTATCCTCTGGATGTTTCAAATTATCTATCAGAACAAGAATATATAACCATCAAAGAAATTATCGAAAACAATCGATACGGGAAACTAAAGACATTGTATGAAATTTCGCCGATAAAGGATTATTTCAAACTAAAAATCGCAATCGTAAAATATAAAATGGAGCAATGCAAATGAATGCAATCAATAAAATTTTACAAGAAACTTTTGGTATAGAAAGCTTACGAGAAAATCAAGTTGAAATTGTACAAAAGATTCTCGATGGTAAAGATGTACTAGCTTTACTACCTACAGGTTCTGGGAAATCTCTAACTTTCCAATTGCCGATGCTGGTAAATAATAAAAAGACCATAGTCATATCGCCATTAATTGCATTAATGGAAGATCAGGTTATGCAGCTTAAACAAAAAAAGATCAAAGCATGCTGTATACATAGTCAGTTAGATGATATGGACAAACAATTATTACTATCTCGTATTGAGACATATGATTTTATATATTGTTCACCTGAATGGCTGGTTACAAATGGTCTGAATTATTTAAAGCACTATCGTTGCGAAGCAATTGTAATAGATGAGGCACATTGTATCTCTGAATGGGGGTATGAATTCCGCCCCCATTATTTGATGATTGATGAAATTGTGTCTTATTATGATGCACAGGTTATTGCATTAACTGCCACTGCAAACGATCAAGTGATATATGATATTCAGCACGTTATTAAAAGAAAATTAACAGTAATGGATTATTTAACGGAAAGAGAGAATATCTTTTTATCCGTAGTAAATACAAATGATGATGCAGACAAACTGTCCTTTATTTTAGAAACTTTAAAAGCATCTGCTGCAACTGTTATTTATTTTTCTTCAAAGAAACAAGTTGAATACGTGTATAGATATCTTTTAGAACAAGGGATAATGGTAGAACGCTATCATGCAGATATGCAATATGAAGAAAGAATGTCAGTACAACAACGCTTTATGAATGATGAAATACAGGTGATTTGTGCGACGAATGCATTTGGTATGGGTGTTAATAAATCAAATATTAGAACAGTAATACATTATCATATGCCTAAATCTATTTTTCAGTTTATTCAGGAGATAGGTAGAGGAGGGAGAGATGGTGAATTATCACAATCTATATTATTATATAGTCCAAATGATGAGATTCTTCCATACCGTCTTAATGAATTAAATGAATTGATGCATACTGAGATAGATTTATATTTTCAAGGTGCAGCACTAACTGAAGAAAAGCAGGAATTAATGAATATACTTTCAGCAAAGTATAACAGAGAAGAAATATTACGAAAAATTAGGCAACACCAGTATATGAAGCGAACAGCATTGACACAAATGATTGAATACATTAATGAAAAAAACTGTTTCACACAAAAATTAAATCAATCCAGTTTAAACAAACAAAATGTAAGAGATTTAAAAAATATAAAGCATGATAATATATTAAAGTGTAAAAGTTGTGCGCAATGCAATGAACAAGTTAAAATCTTCTTTGAACAGCAAAATTATCATGTTCAAAAAAAGTTCGGAAAAACGCTTCTAAATCAACTGTTTAATGATTTATATGTCTTTACTTAAGGAGCATATTTTGTCTATAATAAGTATGTATTATTAAAATTATAATTAAGTAGGTGGATATTGTGTCAAGAGATAATTTCAAAGATGAATTTGAAAAGAGTAAACAAAAAATTGAACGTGAAAGCCATGAATTGACAGACCAAGATCAAACTGTTGAAAATGAAACAGTTAATGATGATAAAGTTGATAGTAATCAAGCAAATAAAGCTGAATCAAATGAAATTTTTCCACCACGCGGCGCTTCAAGAAGAAATCGTTCACAGGAAAGAAAAAACCGTGAAAAATCAATTCAACCCGATGAAAAAGTAACTTATGATGCGCAAACAGATAAAAATACTGTTGAAACTAAGGAAGAAGCGGTAAAAGAAAATAAAAAAAGAGATCGCTCAATTATCGCATCAGCTACAGGTGTTGGCGGAAGCGTAGTTGGAAATGTTGCTTCAAATAAAAGTGGAATTCATGGCAATAAAAATACAGCTCAGCAACAGACAGAAAAGGAAGTATCACAAAAAGAATCTAATAATAAGAAGAAAAAAGCTGCTGCAGGTGCAGCGGTAGTTGGTGCGGGTGCAACAGGTACTGCCGCAGCTGCAACATCAGCTAATAAAAAGCAGCATGACCATAAAGAGATTGAAGACAAAAAAGAAGATGATGGTAATGGAATGAAGAAGTATCTACCGTTTCTTGCAGCGATATTATTGTTGATTCCTATTATTTTCTTATTAAGTAACTTTATTAATAATCAGGATGAAGGTAAACCTAAAACAGAAGAAGTTGTTGTTAACAAAGGTAAAGAAAATAAAGATAAAACTGCAGCAACTAAATCAACAGAAGAAAAAGCATCAGAAGAAAAAGTGGCAGAAGAAAATAATAAAACGACGGAAGATGCTACGACAGAAAGTGCAGTAGCAGAGAAAGAAAGCACTGAAGATACTGCTACAAATTCAAATGATAGCAATACATCAACTAATAATAATGCAGCATTAACAAACAATAACGATGCATCAACAAACAATAGTAATTCAACTACAAACAACAATGCTGATAATGCTACTTCTTCAAATAATACGGGAACAAATGGTGGTGCATCACATGTTGTTGGTGCAAAAGAAAACTTATACCGTATAGCAATTAAATATTATGGAAGTGGATCTCCGGAAAACGTTGAGAAAATCAGAAGAGCAAACGGCATTTCTGGTAACAATCTTTCTGCAGGTCAAACTTTAGTAATACCAGAATAACTATATACAAAGGGGATGGATTTATGTATTTAAAAACGATAATGATTCCGAAAGAAAAATGTTACGTAGCAAATCCAAATGACACAATTAAAAGTGTTTTGGATAAATTAGAACATCATGGTATTGATGGTATGCCTGTAGTAGAAGAAGGAAAATATCTAGGTACAGCAACGAAATACGACATATTTAGACATTTCTTCTTTATGAAAACACCGAAATTACGTGATGAATTTATGGAAGAAACTAAAATCGGTGAAATCTTAACTTTAGACGAATATAGTGTGAATGACACAACTTTCTTTGAAGAATCATTCTTAACATTACAGGATTTTCCAATTTTGAGTATTATCAATGATCGCAAAGAATTTTTAGGTGTTGTAACACGTTATGACGTTATGGAACAATTTAAATCTGCATTTGGTATGAGTAAACCTGGTGTTCGTATCGCGATTACTTCTATTGATGCAGAAGGACGTATTAAACGTCTTGCTTCAGCTTTATCTAAATTTAAATTAAATGCCATTTCGTTTGTAACATTTGATGAAACAGACAAAATGCATCGCAGAATGATTGTTAAAGTTGAAGATCATAAAAATATCAAGAAGTTTACTAAATATTTAAAGCAAAATGGATTTAAAGTATTAGATATTCAGGAAGATAATTAATTAAAGGGGACTCTAAATTGAGTCTCTTTTTTTCGGAAGGTGAAAAGAGTGATTAAGATTGAAAGTATAATTATTGGCGCAGGTCCTTGTGGGTTATCAGCGAGTATTGAACAAAAAAAAGCTGGTATTGAAAACATCGTCATTGAAAAAGGAAATGTGGTAGAAGCAATCTACAATTATCCAACCCATCAAACTTTCTTCTCGACAAGTGAAAAACTAGGCATCGGTGATGTACCATTTATTGTTGAAGAACATAAGCCTAAAAGAAATCAGGCTTTAGTTTATTATCGCGAAGTGGTTAAGCACCACGATTTAACAATACATGCGAATGAAGAAGTATTAAAGGTTGAGAAGATGAATGATAGCTTCATCGTAAGTACAACGAAATCAACATATGAATGTACATATGTAACGGTTGCAACTGGTTACTATGGACAACATAATACACTCGACGTACCAGGAAGTGACTTATCAAAAGTTCATCACTATTTTAAGGAGGCACATCCATATTTTGATCAGGATGTCCTCATTATTGGCGGAAAGAATTCTGCGATAGATGCTGCACTAGAACTTGAGAAAGCGGGTGCTCGCGTTACTGCAGTGTATAGAGGAAGTACTTATTCTAAAAGTGTGAAACCGTGGATTTTACCGCTTTATGAATCTCTTGTTAATCATGAAAAAATTAAGCTATATTTTGATAGTTGTGTGAAAGATATTGATGAAACTAGTGTTACGATTAATACGCCTAACGGTGAAATAACTGTAAAAAATGATACAGTATTTGCAATGATCGGTTATCATCCTGACTATGAATTTTTAGCATCAATGGGCATTGAACTGGTGACAAATGAATTTGGTACAGCACCATTTTATGATCGCGAAACAATGGAAACAAGTATAGAAAATCTATATATCGCAGGCGTAATTGCAGCGGGGAATGATGCGAATACTATTTTCATTGAGAATGGTAAATTTCACGGTGGCATGATCGCAGAAAGCATTATTTATAAAAAGTCAAAATAAAAATAGGACAGTGATGTCCTATTTTTATTTGCTGAAATAAGTATTTAATGCTTCCTGGTCTAAATTATTGCTTAAAGCTATCAAAAGTTTAAGTCTTGCTTTCTGGCCGTTTAATCCATTCGAGAAAATAAGTCCTTTTTCTTTTAATTCATAGCCGCCACCCTCATAGTGATATGTATTACTTGCTATGCCGTTAAAACAGCGAGATACAAGTACTACTGGGATTTTTGCATCAATCAGTTTATTGATGCCGGCTAAACTTGAAGGTGGTAAATTGCCTTGACCAAGTGCTTCAATTACTAAGCCATCGTAGTTTTTATCTACAAAGAAAGAAAGCAATGCTTCATCAAGGTCGCTATGTGCCTTAATTAATCCAACTTTCTTTGTTTCATCTACTTTTACAAGTGGATGATTGAGTATCGGTAAGTGGTGAAAATAAACATTGTTTTTAGTAACAATACCGAGAGGTCCGTAATTGGGACTCTGGAACGTACTCGTGTTAGATGTGTGTGTTTTAGTGACGTTTGTGGCGCTATGAATTTCATCGTTAAATACGACTAATACGCCTTTATTTTGACTTGCTTCATGACATGCGACTTTTATCGCAGAAATATAGTTATATAATCCATCTGATCCAATCTCATTTGAAGAGCGCATTGCACCAGTTAATATGACCGGAATACTTACATTCAGTGTTAAATCCAGAAAATATGCTGTTTCTTCTAATGTATCAGTACCATGAGTGATTACAATACCATCATAATTCTCGTTATAGATTTCCTGAATGATCTTTTTTCTTAATTCATTCATATGTTGAATAGTGATGTGTGGAGATGGCACTTGAAAAGGGTGGATTTCAGTAATATTTGCATAGGTATCCAACTGGATATTTGACATAGGATTAACATCATTTGTTGTAACAAATCCTTCAGCATTTTCAGACATACTGATTGTACCACCAGTATGCATCACAAGAATATTTTTCATATTTATCCTCCAAATATACAACGTATAACTACTATGATAAAATAATTAAGATTAAACGACAAGGTAGGTAATAAGATGAAAAAGATAAATATTGCAGTGGATGGTCCTGCTGCAGCTGGTAAAAGTACCATTGCAAAACTTGTCGCATCTGAACTTGGCATGGTTTATGTCGATACAGGTGCGATGTATCGTGCTATAACACTTGCACATTTAGCACAACCTGAAGTAGATTTTGAAACACTTGTCCAAAATATAAATTTAAAAATTGTCAATGATAACGGTCAAAAAATTTATTTAAATGGAGAAGATGTTTCAGAACGCATTCGAGAAAATGATGTAACTTTAAATGTAAGTCATGTTGCAAGTCAAAAAGCTGTAAGAGAGAAACTTGTGGGTATACAGCAGGAAATGACAGCTGCAAAGGGTGTTGTGATGGATGGTCGTGATATCGGTACGCATGTTATCCCAGATGCGGAACTTAAGGTATATATGATAGCGTCTGTAACTGAACGTGCTGAAAGAAGACTTAAAGATAATCAGCAGCGTGGCATTGAAGCAAATTTCGAAGATCTCGTTAAAGACATGGAACGTCGTGATCATCTCGACATGACACGCGAAATTTCACCTTTAGTTAAAGCGAATGATGCGATTGAAATTGATACAACTGGTATGACGATAGAAGCGGTGAAAGATAACATCATTACATTAGCACGTGAAATTATCGATAAATAAAGCGAATTTCTTGACTTTATCGTCGATTTATAAGAAGTTTATTATAAGCTATAAGCTGTAAACTTTGAGGAGGCGTTCCTAATGACAGAAGAATTTAACGAAAACATGATTTTAGAAATTAATGAAGGTGACAAAGTAAAAGGCACTGTTCAATCAATTGAAGAGAAACATGTTGTATTACAATTAGATGGTGCTAAATATGATGGAATCATTCCAATCAGTCAATTATCAAGCTTACGCGTTGAAAATGCGGAAGATGTTGTAAAAGTTGGCGATGAAATTGAAGCATATGTGACTAAGATTGAAGACAAAGAAGAAGATGGTCACTACATTTTATCTAAACGTAAATTAGATGAATCTGAATCATTCGAAACCTTACAACAAAAGTTTGAGAATGGAGAAACTTTAGAAGCTGAAGTTAAAGAAGCTGTTAAAGGTGGATTAGTTGTAGATGTTGGTTTACGTGGATTCATCCCGGCATCATTAATTTCTACAAGCTATATTGAAGATTTCTCTGATTATGTTGGAAAAGTATTAACATTAAAAATTGAAGAGTTAGATCAAGAAAAAAATAGAGTAATCTTAAATCATAAAGTGATTGAAGCTGAAGAAAACAAAGCTTTAAAATCAGAACGTCTACAAAATCTAGAAGAAGGTGCAGTGGTTGAAGGTGAAGTGCTTCGCATGACAAATTTCGGTGCTTTCGTTGATATTGGCGATGTAGATGGTTTAGTTCATATTTCTCAAATTACACATGACCATATTGATAAAGTAGAAGATGCATTATCAGTAGGTGATAAAGTAAAAGTTAAAATTTTAAGTGTTGATCCAGAAAATGAACGTGTGTCATTATCAATTAAAGCTGCTTTACCTGGGCCATTTGAAACAATTGATGAAAAATTCAAAGTTGGAGATGTGGTTGAAGGTGAAGTAATGCGTTTAGCGAACTTCGGTGCATTTGTTGAGATTGACAAAGGTTTACAAGGTCTTGTTCATATTTCACAAATTAGCCATGAACATATCGGAAATCCAAATGAAGTATTAGAAGCTGGTCAAAAAGTTAAAGTTAAAATCTTAGATATTAATAAAGATGAAAAACGTATTGGATTATCAATTAAAGCAACTGAAGAACAAACTGAAGACTTTGATACTTCTTATTTAAATAATCAAACTACAACGGATGAAGACGCACCAACTTTAGGTGATGTTTTCGGAGATAAATTTAAAGGTTTAAATTTATAATATGTAAAATACATGTCGATATGTATACAGATTATACTGTATACATATCGGCATTTTTTATATCGATTTGATAAACACACTTTCTGTGTTAAAATAGAACAGATATTATTTGAGAGGAAGAACTAAATTGACAAAACCAACAATAGCAATTGTAGGCCGAGCGAATGTCGGGAAATCTACAATTTTTAATAGGATTATAGGAGAGCGTGTTTCAATTGTAGAAGATACGCCGGGGATTACGAGAGATAGAATTTATTCAAGCGGAGAATGGTTGACGCATGAATTTAACATTATTGATACAGGCGGTATAGAACTTGGAGACGAACCATTCCAGGAACAAATTCGCGCACAAGCTGAGATTGCAATCGATGAGGCAGATGTCATCATATTTATGGTCAATGGACGTGATGGTATTACGATTGAAGATGAATTTGTTGCAAAATTATTATTCAAATCAAGTAAACCAGTCGTGCTTGCGGTTAATAAAATTGATAATCCTGAAATGCGTTCTGATATATATGAGTTTTATTCATTAGGATTTGGAGAACCCTTCCCAATTTCGGGCTCTCACGGGCTAGGTATCGGTGATTTATTAGATGAAGCTAGTAAACATTTCCCTGAACAACCTGAAGAGGAATATGATGATAATGTCATTAAATTCTCTTTAATTGGTCGCCCAAATGTAGGTAAATCTAGTTTAATTAATGCAATATTAGGTGAAGAACGTGTAATCGTATCACCTATTGCAGGAACAACACGTGATGCAATTGACACGGTTTATACATTTGAAGATCAGGAATACGTTATGATTGATACTGCTGGTATGCGTAAAAAAGGTAAAGTATATGAAACAACTGAACGTTATTCAGTACTGAGAGCTTTAAAAGCGATAGAAAGATCAAATGTTGTGTTAGTCGTGCTTGATGCTGATACAGGTATTATCGAGCAGGATAAGAAAATTGCGGGCTATGCACATGAAGCAGGTAAAGCAGTTGTCATCGTTGTGAATAAATGGGATACCGTCGAAAAAGATTCTAAAACGATGAAGAAATTTGAAGATAAAGTGAGAGAGAACTTCCAATTTTTAGATTATGCGCGAATTGCGTTCGTTTCTGCACTTGAAGGTAAACGATTAAAAACATTATTCCCATTCATCAATGAAGCAGGTGAAAATCACCGTAAACGTGTTCAAAGTAGTACTTTAAATGAAGTTATAACAGATGCTGTTGCGATGAATCCAACGCCAACACATAATGGCAGTCGATTAAATATATTCTATTCAACTCAAGTTGCTATCGAACCACCGACATTTGTTGTTTTTGTAAATGATGTAGAAATGATGCATTTCTCATATAAACGATTCCTTGAAAATAGAATAAGAGCAGCATTTGGATTTGAGGGCACACCAGTTCATATTATTGCCCGCAAACGAAACTAAGGGGTGTAATTAATGACAAACGTTTCTGTAATTGGTACCGGAAGCTGGGGTACTGCACTAGCAAATGTCCTCGCTGATAACGGTCATAATTGTCTGATGTGGGGTAAAACTGAAGCGACAATTAATGAATTAAATGAACAACATACGAATCATAAATATTTACCTGCGGCACAATTGAATAACTCTTTAAAAGCAACAACTGATTTGAAACAAGCAGTGCATCATGCTGAAATATTAATTTTAGCTGTTCCGACAAAAGCGATACGTTCTGTAACGGCTCAAATCAATGATGTAAGTGAAGCACCAAAAATAATCATACATGTTTCCAAGGGTATCGAACCTTTAACTTTTAAACGTATCTCTGAAATGATTGAAGAGGAAATGAATACTGCGCTATTAAAAGGTGTAGGTGTATTAAGTGGTCCAAGTCATGCAGAGGAAGTCGCCGTTAAACAACCGACAACGGTAGCAGTTGCATCAAAAGATATATCTGTTGCTCGTATCGCACAGGATTTATTTATGAATGAATATTTTAGAGTATACACTAACGATGATTTAATCGGTGTAGAAATCGGTGGTGCCTTAAAAAATATTATTGCATTAGCAGCAGGTATTACAGATGGTTTAGGTTATGGTGATAATGCTAAAGCTGCACTTATGACACGTGGTTTAGCGGAAATTACGAGACTTGGTACTAAGATGGGTGCAGATCCAATGACATTTTTAGGTTTAGCTGGAATTGGAGATTTAATTGTAACATGTACATCAGTACATTCACGTAACTGGAAGTGCGGGAATATGCTTGGTAAAGGAGCTACTCTAGATGAAGCATTAGCTCAGATGGGGATGGTTGTTGAAGGTGTTAGAACTACTGAAGCAGCTTATGAAATGTCTAAAGCTTTTAATGTTGAAATGCCGATAACTTCTGCGCTCTATAAATTATTATTTGAAGGATTAGATGTTAATACGGGTGTCATGGAACTCATGAGCCGAGAAAAAAAGAATGAATAGAGGGAAATTATGTTCAATATATCTAAAATGGACCTAATGTGGGTTTCTTTTTATTCATTAGGTCTTATGTTACTTGCTATGATGTTAATTTACGTAGCGCGTTTTAAAGTAAAAAATAAAATTTTAAATGTAATTGTTACCGGCTTAGCTTATATTGCGCTCATTATAAGTGCATTACTCATGTTTGTCGTGTTAGGTGGGTCAAGCCATGGGTAAAAGAATTATTGGATTATTGCTTGTAGTATCATTTATCTTATCAGGTTGTATGTATCCGAAAGAAGAACTTGCTCAAAATCAAGTAGCGCCTGAAGATCAATTAAAAATGGTACAAAGTGCTGTCGATAGCTATCAAAAAGATAGTGGAGGTTTACTCCCGATTAAAGAAAGAGATATGTCTTATGAGATTTATTTAAAACATCCAGTCGATTTTGAAAAATTAAAACCAAAATATTTATCACAATTACCAGGAAGTTCTTTTGAAATGGGAGGCTACTATCAATACGTTTTAATGGATGTAGAAAAAAATCCTACTGTTAAATTAATCGACTTAAGAACTTCTGAAGCTTTGAAAAATTTAAGGATACGACTTGAGACAAAATCGGATACGCTTGCTTTAGGCAAAAAAATTGGACCGAACCTTTATAAGATAGACTATAAAAAATACGGACTAAAAAAGTATCCAACAGTAAAAAGTCCATATAGTGATGAAAGTCTACCGATATATATTAATGGTGGTAATGAATTTAAAATCGATTATACGATTGATCTTGGTAAAAAGATTAATGAAAATAATCTTAAGTTAAAGAAAGGTACAGATATCAGATACATTCTTTACAAGGATTCTCCAGTATTACCAGCATATTCTGTTCCATATACAATAAATGAGAAAAATGAACCAATTTTCAGAACAGTTCAGCATTAAAATGAAAAATTTATTCATTTTTTTGTATTAATCGTTGCAGTGACAACGTTTATTATGTTAAAGTCATTACAGAATGATACTTTCGTATCATTTACATAACCTTTGGGGAGGTGAATTGACGTGAATAAAACAGACTTAATCAATGCGGTTTCAGAAAGTGCTAACTTAACTAAAAAAGAAGCAGGTTTAGCTGTTGATGCTGTTTTTGAATCAATTCAAAAATCATTATCAAATGGTGAGAAAGTACAATTAATCGGTTTTGGTAACTTTGAAGTTCGTGAACGTGCTGCTCGTAAGGGTCGTAACCCACAAACTGGTAAAGAAATCGATATTCCAGCTAGTAAAGTCCCAGCATTTAAAGCTGGTAAAGCATTAAAAGACGCAGTTAAATAATTGTGTTATAAAAAGCCCGAATAGGGCTTTTTATTTTTGTCCTAATCGGTTTAATCTTGTTTAAATTTTCTATTATTAAGTTATAATAGAAAAAGAATAAACGATAGAGGTAAAGACGATGAGCTTTTATGAAAGATTCCTAAACGATATTGACCAATTAAAGAAGCGATATCCCTTTTTCGAAATGATACAAGTCAACCAGGATATATTAGCACAAACGAAATTGTTAGATCTTGATGATCAAACGAAATGTGCGATACTTGCGATTGACACAAGTATGCGCATGCAGGATATGGTGGATGATAGCAATAAAGATCGATATGTGCTCTCAACCGATTTATTAAGTGCATTATTCTATCGTTATTTAGCATCACCTTTCCAACAAACGCAATATCAAGTACTTACTGAATGTGTTGCAAGACAAAATGAACTTAAGCAACTATATTCGCAGTCAAATGATCCTGAAGTGAAAGAAAAAATCGATAATATTTTTGTAATGCCTTTTATGGCTTAACTATACATAAATGAAAGTGGTGGCTTAAATGTCAAAACCAATGACAAGCGAAGAAAAAACTGAAATGGTACATAACGTCTTTCAAAACGTTTCAACAAAATATGATAAATTAAATGACATTATTAGTTTCAATCAACATAAAGAATGGCGTAAATATACGATGAAGCAAATGAAAGTGAAAAAAGGGTCGAAAGCTTTAGATGTTTGTTGCGGTACAGGTGACTGGACGATACAGATGGCTAATGCGGTTGGACCAGGCGGTCACGTAACCGGCCTTGACTTTAGTGAGAATATGCTCGAAGTAGCGAAGACGAAAGTAAAGGGCTATGACAATATAGAGCTGATTCATGGAAATGCAATGGATATGCCTTTTGAAGATAATCAATTTGATTATGTAACCATTGGATTTGGTTTAAGAAACTTACCGGACTTTGAAAAAGGATTGGCAGAAATTTATCGTGTCTTAAAACCAGGTGGCATGATTGTGATTTTAGAAACAAGTCATCCAACCATGCCTGTTTTTAAAGAAGGTTATACGTTGTATTTCAAATATGTTATGCCATTGTTTGGAAAAGTATTTGCAAAATCAATGAAAGAATATAGCTGGTTACAACAATCAGCTTTTGATTTCCCTGATAAATATACATTAGCAAAATTAATGGCAGGTGTGGGTTTTACCCATATTAAATTTAAAGGATTTACTGGTGGCGTAAGTGCGATGCATAAAGCTTACAAACCTAAGAAATAATAAAAGAAATGGATGGTTGCAATGAGTTATAAGTCATATTTAAAACCACATATCACAAGAGTTGAAGCGCATTTGAATCAAGTTATCCATAGCAACTCAAATGTGATACAACAGGCAAGTATGCATACATTGCAATCAGGTGGCAAACGTGTCAGACCGATGTTTGTCTTACTAACGGGTCTGATGGGTGATGATAAATATTATGAAAATCTATTAAATACTGCTGTAAGCTTAGAATTAATTCATATGGCAAGTTTAGTTCATGATGACTATATTGACAATAGTGATAAACGTCGTGGCGTAATGAGTGTCCATACTGCATTTGATAAAGATATTGCACTTCGAACAGGTCACTTTTTACTGGCTAAAGCATTAATAAATATTAGTGATATTAATCAAACAGATTTTCATAAAGTATTTAGTCAGACCATTCTGGAAGTATGTTTCGGAGAGTTTGATCAGATGGCAGATCGATTCCAATATCCAATATCATTTACACAATATTTACGTCGTATTAATCGTAAAACTGCGATATTAATTGAAGCCAGTTGTGTACTTGGTGCGATGAGTACTTATGTTGAACGATCATCATTATTTCATATTCGCAAATTTGGGCATTATATCGGCATGAGCTATCAGATTATAGATGATATGTTGGATTATACAAGTGATGAAATAACATTAGGTAAGCCAGTTGCTAGCGATATTCGTAATGGACATATCACATATCCATTAATGGCAGCTATAAATAATAAAGATAATCCTAAAAGATTAAAGTTAGAACAAACTATCATCAATCTGGAAAATAAACAAAACGAAGCGATATTTGAATTCATTATCATCAATGTTAGAAGTTATGGCATTGAAGCTACTAAACGCTTAAGTAAACAGTATGCGGAGAAAGCAAGATATCATTTAAATCAATTACCAGATAGCGAAGAAAAAAAGCATCTTCTGGAAATACATGAAAAAATGCTTTACCGTGTATATTAGGAATTGAAAGAAATCGCTTACAATGATAAAATATTCTAGGCTACACAAAAAACAATGAGGTAGGGATAAATAATGGAAAAAACTTTCTTAATGATTAAACCTGATGGCGTAGGACGAGGACTTGTTGGAGAAATCGTAAAACGCATCGAAAACAAAGGGATTAAAATTGTAGGTGCTAAATTAATGACAGTGTCTGAAGATTTAGCAAAGACACATTATGGTGAACATAGTGAAAAACCTTTCTTCGGAGAATTAGTTGATTTCATTACTTCTGGACCAGTTTTTGCAATGGTTTTAGAAGGGGAGAATGTAGTGGAAATTGGACGTACATTAGTTGGTAAAACTAATCCTGCTGAAAGTGCACCAGGAACAATTCGTGGTGACTATGGTATGACAGTTGGTAAAAATATTATCCACGGTTCTGATTCAGTAGCATCGGCGGAAAAAGAAATCGCATTATGGTTCAAACAAGAAGAAATTATAGATTACAACTTAGTTACATCTACTTGGGTGTATTAATTCATAAGATAGACAGTTATCATTTTGATGACTGTCTTTTTTTTATTTGGATTTAAATATAATACATTGGAGAAACAAGCATATATTTGATAAGATTTAGTAATGATAAATATTAAGGAGCGATTATTTTGAGATTTTTAACAGCGGGAGAATCACATGGTCCTAAACTCACTATCATTATAGAAGGTATGCCTTCTAACATGCAGCTTTCAAGCGATAAGATCAATCAGGAATTATTTAAACGTCAAGGTGGTTATGGCCGAGGTAGACGTATGCAGATTGAAAAAGATACTGTAGAGATAACTTCTGGTGTGAGGCATGGTGTTACACTTGGCTCACCGATTACTTTAGTGATTACAAATGATGATCATAAACATTGGTTGAAAGTGATGGGTGTAGATCCAAAAGATGATACAGAACCTGTAAAACGTGTTATAACCAAACCACGTCCAGGACATGCTGATTTAGTAGGCGGCATGAAATATCGTCATCGTGATCTCCGTAATGTGTTAGAACGTTCTAGTGCACGTGAAACGGCTGCGCGTGTTGCAGTAGGTGCTGTCTGTAAAGTGTTATTGCGTCAGCTGGGTATTGATATATTTTCACGTGTCGTTGAAATTGGTGGTGCTAGAGATAATAACGATTATCCAATTCATACGATTAAAGAAAATAATGATAATAATGATGTGCGTTGTATAGATGACAATGTTGCACAACAGATGCGAGATACAATCGATCAGGCAAAATCAAATGGGGATTCTATCGGCGGTGAAGTACAGGTTATCGTAGAGAACGTTCCAGCTGGTTTAGGAAGCTATGTACATTACGATCGTAAATTAGACGGTAAAGTGGCGCAATCTGTGATAAGTATTAACGCCTTTAAAGCAGTGTCATTTGGTGCAGGCTATGATATGAAGCATTTACCTGGTAGTCAAGTGCAGGATCCCATTGGTTATGATAAGTCAGGATATTATCGCTTATCTAATCAGCTTGGAGGATTTGAAGGCGGGATGACCAATGGCATGCCAATTATCGTTAATGCTGTAATGAAGCCTATCCCTACACTATACAAACCGCTTGATTCAGTCGATATTAATACAAAGGAAGTATATAAAGCTTCTATAGAACGCAGTGATAGCTGTGCTGTGCCAGCAGCATCAATTGTATGTGAACATGCTGTTGCTTTTGAGATTGCGAAAGAAATACTAGATGAGTTTCAATCCAATGATTTAGCACAATTACAAGATAATATTGAACGTCACAAAACTTATATTAAGGAGTTCTAGATGAAACTCATTACAAATTATCAGGCGGACCATAAGGTGAAAAATTATGAGATTATTGTTTCAGAAAATGCACTGGAACAAGAATATGATCTTAGTTCTTATCACAAATGCTACGCATTAATCGATACTAATGTGTATCGTCTTCACAAATCAAAAATAGACACATTCCTGAAAAGATATGCTATTGAAAAAGTGTTGATTCCATCAGGCGAAAGTGTGAAGACAATGCATTATTTTGGTGTAATTGTTGAGTATTTGCTTGAAAAGAATATTAAACGTAATGATTGCTTGCTTGCTATCGGTGGAGGGGCTACAGGAGATTTCACAGGCTATGTTGCTGCAAGTTTATTACGCGGTATCTCGTTTATTCAGGTACCGACTACGATATTAGCTCATGATGCAGCAATTGGAGGTAAGACTGGAATTAATTCTAACAATGGTAAGAACTTAATCGGTGCATTTAAACGACCTGATATAGTGATATATGATATTTCTTTTTTGAATACTTTAAATGATGCTGAGCTTTTAAGTGGGTTTGCTGAAATCTTGAAGCACGTATTATTGAATGGGAATTACAAAGTAAATCAGATAAGTGATATCGTAAATGATGATTTATCAAGATTAATGCAGGTATTTAATAAACTGGATGATTTAAAAGAAATGAATAAAATGCAAACATGGATTACTTATGGCATTCAAACAAAACTGAATATCGTAGAGCGTGATGAGTTAGAAAGTGGCGTACGTAAATATTTAAACTTTGGACATACGTTAGGTCATGCTTTAGAATTTTCGCACAAATTGCCACATGGTATTGCTGTTATACATGGGATGATGTATGCGCTTATTTTAAGTGGTTATAAAGAAAATGTAATCGAAAAGTTTTATCATTGGCTGATTCAGCTAGGGTTTCCAGAAGTAGAAGTGAAATCATTTGAACATTATTACGCACTGCTCAGTAAAGATAAGAAAAATGAAACTGAAAGTATTAGTTTTGTTGTCATGAAACAACGACAAGGTCATTTAGAAGATGTGTTTTATTTGAAATCATTTGAATACGGCACATTGAAAAAGTCTTTTGAGCGCTGGGTTACTGTATTAAGGAGTTGTTATGGTGAATAGTAAAGGATTAACAGGCGAGATAAAAGTACCTGGCGATAAGTCGATCACACATCGTGCAATTATCTTAGGTAGTTTATCGACAGGAAAAATGAAAATTATAGACCCTTTATTAGGTGAAGATTGTTTAAGTACGATAAATATTTTCCGAAAGTTAGGCGTGGATATTCAGATTGATGAAGTAAATAAAGAAATAATAATTAACGCGCAAGGTTATCGTAATTTTGTTGAACCAACACAAGTGCTGGACACTGGTAATTCAGGCACAACGACACGTTTATTGTCAGGTGTACTTGCCGGGCTGCCATTTATGTCTGTGATGAGTGGTGATGATTCAATAGCAAAAAGACCGATGGATCGTGTCATTGATCCATTGCGTTTAATGGGTGTGGATATTACTGGTAGTCAAAATAATAGTCGTACACCGCTTGTTATCAATAGCATGAATAATGATGTTAATATTAATGGGATGACATATGATATGCAGGTTAAAAGTGCTCAAGTTAAGTCAGCAATATTATTTGCAGGTTTGTATGCAGAAAGCGATGTAAGGATAAAAGAGCAGGTGACTTCACGTAACCACACAGAACTCATGTTTCAACAGTTTGGTGTTGAAGTTGAGAAACAAGATGATTATATTCACTTACCAGCTCATTCCATAGATAAGTTAGTAACTACTGATGTACAAGTGCCTGGTGATATTTCTTCTGCTGCATTCTTTATAGTAGCCGGTTTAATCATTCCCGGAAGTCATATTGTCATCAGAAATGTAGGAACAAATATTACACGTTCTGGTATTATTGAAGTTGTACAGGCAATGGGTGGACAAATTTCTTTAAATTCTGTTTCTGACGGTGCGGAACCGATATGCGATATAGAGGTGAAATATACAGCCCAGTTAAATGCAATAGATGTTTATGGAGATATGATGCCAACACTAATTGATGAAATACCGATTATTGCATTATTGATGACACAGGCACATGGCAGAAGTGTGATACGTGATGCAGAAGAATTGAAGGTAAAGGAAACGAACAGAATAGACAAGGTAGTTGAAAGTTTGAATCAGCTCGGTTATCATTTACAAGCTACTGATGATGGTATGATAATTTATGGGCATGAAAAAGAATCGATGCTAAACACGCGATTTTCATCTTTTAATGATCATCGTATTGGTATGCTGCTTGCAATTGCGAATT
Source organism: Macrococcus sp. PK (assembly GCF_022501545.1). Classification (NCBI taxonomy): domain Bacteria; kingdom Bacillati; phylum Bacillota; class Bacilli; order Caryophanales; family Staphylococcaceae; genus Macrococcus; species Macrococcus sp. PK. The sequence goes on along the minus strand of NZ_JAEPRF010000006.1, from coordinate 155,274 downwards.
TATTAGAAAATGAAGATATTGAAATTGATCATTTTGAAGCAGTTAATATATCGTATCCATCATTTATGGATGATTTAAGAACACTACAAGGAGGAAACTAATGGATATTTATCAGATCATTGATCAGATTCATCTGCAAAATTTGGACAACCTGGACGAATCAATTGACGGTGCACTATTTACTGATGATCATGACGCTTTATTTCAACTCGGGGATACATTATTGCAATATGGCCTTAATCCACAAGGATTGAAGGTGTTCGCAAGATTATTTGAGCTGTATCCTGATGAACCAGATGTTATGGCTTATTATATTGAATGTTTAATTGACGATAATCAACATGATAAGGCGATAGAGGTACTACATAATACACCACTAACTGTAGAACGTTTAATGTTAGAAGCTGATATCTATCAACAGCAGGATATGCTTGAAGTCGCGATTGAAAAAGTTAAACATGCATATTCGATGTCTAGTGAGGATCCAATCATTAGCTTCGCACTCGCTGAACTATATTATTTTGACGGGCAGTATTTACCAGCAGCGCGCAACTATGAGTATTTGATGAGTAATGGTATAGATCGCGTAAATAATGTTAATATTCAATCACGCTTAGCTGATTGTGTACTTCAATCAGGTGACTATGAAGAAGCGGTAGAACATTACGAAAAAATAGATGATAAAGATATGCTAAGTGATGATTATTTCAAGATGGCGATCAGTTATCAGAAAGCAGATCGAATAGAACGCAGTATTCAAACATTGCAAACCTTATTAGATAAAGATCCGGATTATATGCAGGCTTATTTATTACTCGTAAACTTGTTAGAAAGCGAACGTAAATACAATGATGCAATCATTGTAGGACAAAAAGGTTTATGTTTAAATGAGTTTTATAAAGAGTTGCTTGTTGATACAGGACGCATCATGATTAAGATGCATAATGAAAAGGGGGTTGAATATTTAATTCAGGCGTTAACAATAGATCCATCATATGTTGAAGCATCATTATTACTTGCTGATTACTATAGAGAAGAAGAAGCATATGAAGATCTTGTGAAATTATTTGCATATATAGACGAAGAAGATTTAGATCCAACAGTGATGTGGCATCTGGCTTTTAGTTATCAACAATTAGAAAAAGATACAGAAGCGAAACATTTTTATGCCGAAAGCTATAATGTGCTAAAAGACAATACGCAATTCTTAACGGATTATTATAACTATGCACGTGAGATTGCAGATGTAAATCTTGCCGAACAATTGTATGCGTTAATACTTCAAATCGACCCGAATTCGGATATTGATGCTAAATGAATTACAATATGATTGATGAACGTAGTGGATTCATAAAGTATTTACTCAATCAATATGAAATTCATGATAAAAATACAGTGTGGTTACTTAATTTGATAAAAGATAAACCAAATATTTTAGAACATATACAATTTAAAAAAACGACCCAACTAAAAGATCAGTTAATCATTTTTAATCATTTTAAGGTGCATTTGATCTTAAGTCATGGCATTTATACAGATAGTGATGTCATTTTTCATTATCTGCTAAATAACGATAAATTATTATATGTGAATATATTATTTAGTGATTTAAAGTATGATATTCTTTGTCAGCAGGAGCTAATGTATCAAATAGATTTTTTAGTAATGGACGAAAATGATTTGAACGTTGAATATTTTGAATTAAAGATGGATTTGTATGAGATTTTTACGAATCAAAAATTATATGAATATTTGACAGAGCAAATTCGTTTCGCCATTGAAGACACTTTGCTCACAAAAAACCAAAAACGTTTTGCAATGCTTACGCAATTAAAAATGGATTTAGAGGAGAAAAGAAAACATGTTATTTAATCATCAGGATCTAAAAACTTTGCAGGATCAACTTGAATATATCGACACTGCAATTATTCCAGTTGTACCGGTGGATTACTCAAAACATTTGATGGATATCGCTGATCATTATGAAATGATTCAATATGTAACGATGGGAGTAGAACAACAATTTAAAGGTCGTCTGTTAGTAGTACCACCTATTCAGCTCATAGATGATATTAAAATCCTTGATACTATCGAATCACAATTACAAACATTCGGATTTAAAAACCTGGTATTTGTGATACCACAAAAATTTAATCTTGAAAAAGAAAATGTACATAAAATAAATATTTTACCATTAGAAACATTAGACCATGAAATGAAACAGGAGTTCGTACAAGAGAACATCAAATCATTGATGAAATCAATTATTATTTTATGGAATAAATAATGACAATTTTATTACATAAATTGTGACATCTTATTGACCAAGCCACCTTAATAAGCTAAAATTGATATGTCCTAGTATATTTTATATAAAAGAATCGCGTTAGAGGGGGGAAAATTAAATGAGCCAACGTGTCACAAGACGCCAATTTTTAAACTATTCCTTAATGGGAGTTGGATCATTTATGGCTGCTGGTATGGTTATGCCATTGGGGCGTTTCGCATTAGATCCTGTGTTTAAATCTGGAGCTGCAGGAGATATGATTACGACTAGCCTTAAAGTTTCGGAAATCACTGAGGAACCAACGAAAGTGGATTTCAAATACGAACAAAAAGATGCATGGTATACGAGCGAAGTAACAGATTTTGCATGGGTTTATAAAGATGGGGAAAACATTATTGCAATGTCTCCAGTTTGTAAACATTTAGGTTGTACAGTAACATGGAACGGTGATAAATCAAATCCAAACCAATTCTTCTGTCCATGTCATAATGGTCGTTACGAGAAGAATGGGGCAAATGTTCCTGGTACACCACCACTTGGACCTTTAGATCAGTATGAAACTGGTGATAAAGGCGGTATGCTTACAATCGGTAAAAAACATCCAAATGAATTAGTGAAATAGGAGGGTAAAAAATGATCGATAAAATCTATGATTGGGTCGATGACAGACTTGATATTACACCAATTTGGCGCGATATCGCAGATCATGAGGTGCCTGAGCATGTTAACCCTGCTTATCACTTTTCTGCATTCGTTTATTGTTTTGGTGGTTTAACGTTTTTCATCACAGTAATTCAAGTATTATCAGGTATGTTCTTAACAATGTACTACGTACCAGATATCGTAAATGCATGGAAATCAGTTTATTATTTACAGAATGATGTTGCAGCTGGTGTTATTGTACGTGGTATGCATCACTGGGGTGCAAGTTTAGTTGTAGTCATGATGTTCTTACATACGCTTCGTGTATTCTTTACAGGTAGTTATAAACAACCTCGTGAATTAAACTGGTTAGTCGGCGTATTAATTTTCTTCGTAATGTTAGGATTATCATTTACAGGTTATCTATTACCTTGGGATATGAAAGCATTATTTGCTACAAAAGTAGGTTTACAAATTGCAGAATCTGTACCGTTTATTGGTCCATGGGTTAAAACATTATTAGCCGGTGATCCACAAATTGTCGGTGCACAAACATTAACGCGATTCTTCGCTATTCATGTATTCTTCTTGCCTGCATGTTTATTCGCGTTGTTAGCAGCTCACTTTATCATGATCAGAAAACAAGGTATTTCGGGGCCACTATAAACACGAATACACTATAAAAGGAGGTAATATAGATGCATCGCGGAAAAGGTATGAAGTTTGTTGGTGATTCTCGTATTAAATCTTATGAGAAACCAAAATTAAATCGAGATTATTCAGAATTTCCAGGTAAAACAGAAAGTTTCTGGCCTGATTTCTTATTAAAAGAATGGATGACTGGTGCAGTATTCTTAGTTGCATATCTATGTTTAACAGTTGCGCATCCATCACCATTAGAACGTGTCGCAGATCCATCAGATACAGGTTACACACCATTACCTGACTGGTATTTCTTATTCTTATATCAAATCTTAAAATATACTTACGCATCAGGTCCATTTAATACATTTGGTGCGATTGTAATGCCAGGTATCGCTTTCGGTGCTTTAATGTTAGCACCATGGTTAGACAGAGGCCCTGAGCGTAAATGGACAAAACGTCCTTTAGCTTCTGGATTTATGTTACTTGCAGTTGCTATAATCTTCTATACAACATGGGAATCTTCTCATTACCATGATTGGAAACAACAAGCAGCGCAAGGTAAGATTGTATTCACTAACTTAGATAAGAAAGATCCAACGTACGAAAAGATTATTAAATCTAACTGTACAAGTTGTCACGGTGGAGAATTAACTGGTGGTTCAGGCCCTAACTTAGTTAAATCTCAATTACCTGCAGCTGCTGTTGAAGGTTTTGTTGAAAAAGGTAGTGGTGCAATGCCATCATTTAAAGATACTTTAACAAAAGAACAAATTAAAGAAGTTGGTAAATTTATCGAAGGTTTAGAAGAAACTGACGAAAATGGTAAACCACTTAAGAAATAATAACTAAAGAATCATCCATGTGATGATTCTTTTTTTATGAGGTGCATGATGATCGACCAAATATATTACTGGATTCAGAATAAAATTTTTCTTATTTTTATTATTTTGTGTAACCTTTTAGGAACAATTTACGGATATTATTGGTATATGGGGCAATTGGAAGAAACAAAGTGGTACTTTATTCCTTTTGTACCTGACAGTCCGACAGCTACTTTATTTTTAATTATCGCACTTACTGCTATATTATTAAAAAAACATTTACCGTTGATTGAATGCCTTGCATTTATCACGCTTATTAAATATGGCATATGGGCAGTAGTGATGAATATATTTACCTTTATTGAATTAGGTCAGGTGACAGCTATCGGTTTAATGCTGTGTGTATCACATGCCATAATGGCAATACAGGCACTTTTTTTCTTTCCATTATTCAAAATAAGCTTAAAACACGTTTTACTTACTGCAATGTGGGTATTTCATAATGATGTCATAGATTATGTCTATATGCAGTATCCTGTATATAGTATGTTGAATGAATACATACAACATATTGGATATTTTTCATACTGGTTATCGATATTATGTTTTGGGCTACTACTTTACATCATGGATAAGGACATTATATTTGATTAATTTTGACCATTTTAATAAAATAAAACTAATCTAGTATAAGGAGGCAATACATTAATGAGTTATATCCTGTATTTTATTATCATTATGTTAGTACCGATGTATTTCCAATATAAAGTAAAGTCTACTTATAATAAATATAGTCGCGTACGTTCTACAAGTGGAAAATCTGGACAACAAGTAGCTGAAGAAATTTTAGCAGCAAACGGTATTACAGATGTTCGAGTTATTGAAGGTGAAGGGTTCTTATCAGATCATTATGACCCTAATAAAAAGGTTGTAGTACTTAGTCCATCTAATTTCAGACAACCAAGTGTTGCTGGAACTGCAATTGCTGCACACGAAGTTGGTCATGCAATTCAGCATGCTACAGGTTACGGAATGCTTAAAGTACGAAGTGCTTTAGTACCATTAGCAAATTTAGGGACAACATTTAGCTACATGCTTATCATGATTGGTGCAGTATTAACTGGTATGAGCCAACAAGGTGGTGGCATTGGAACAATGGCTATATGGGCTGGTGTTGTGTTAATGTCATTTGCAGTATTATTCTCAATCGTTACATTACCGGTTGAGTTTGATGCAAGTAAACGAGCGATGAACCAGATTGAAGCATTGCATATTGTTAATGAAGAAGAATACCGTCATGCTAAAACTGTTTTATCTGCAGCAGCAATGACATATGTTGCAGCGACTGCAGTAGCTGTTGCAGAGTTCTTAAGATTTTTTATGATGGCAAGAAATTCAGATTAATAATGCTGAATCATTAAGAAACTTATAATTAATATAACTAATTTATAAAACCGACCATATCTATAAATCATTCGTTGATTTAAAGATATGGTCGGTTTTAATTATATATTTTATAATTTTTATACTATCTTTCTATCGGCTTTTTAAATTCATCTAAAGTAAATCCTTCGCCTAACACGTCGTGTACATCTAGCAATGATACAAAGGCATGTGGATCTATACTGTTAATGACCTGCTTTAGACGTGTGATTTCATTTCTTGGCACGACACAATAAACAATTGGACGGTTAGTTTTAGAATAATGTCCATGTGCAGAAATTAATGTAACACCACGTTCTAATACATTACTTATTTCATCAGAGATTGCCTGATGTTGATCAGAAATAATCATTGCACCACGTGCAGAGTAACCTGAGTCCTGGATTGTATCGATGACGCGCGCTCCAACAAATACACAGACGAGTGTATACATTGTAATGCGATAATCACCTAATGTTAAATACGTTGCCAAAATAACGAGACAATCGAAAGCGAACATCGTTCTTCCCATAGGTACTTCGAAATATTTTTTCATTAGTCTGGCAAGTATATCGACGCCTCCAGTTGTACCTCCAAAACGAAAGATGATGCCGAGCCCTGCTCCGATAAAAACACCTCCGAATAAGCTGGCGAGTAGAAGATCATCTTTTAAATTTATATGTAAAGGATATTTTTCGCAAATACCTAAAAATAACGATACACTTAAAGTACCAATTAAGGTATAGATAAATGAAAGTTTACCGAGTAATTTATAACCTACAAAGAAAAGTGGAATGTTAAAGATTAAATTCAATATAGCAGGGCTGAAATGAAATAAATGATATAATATTAAAGCAATACCGGTAAAACCACCTTCAGTCAGTGCGTTTGCCATATTAAAATTTACGATACCAAAACTAAAAATAAATGCACCAATAAGAATCATGATGATATTAATAATTTTAATTTGAAAAGTTTTTTGCATTTATTAACCCCCTTTATAAAATTAATTATACATAATATTGTTAATATTTTGGAGGTAATTATGAAAACATTAATAGAAATGCAACAGGAAGTAGACGCATATATAAAGCAATTTAAACTAGGCTATTTTACTCCGATGGAAAATATGGTGAGATTAACAGAAGAAGTTGGAGAACTAGCAAGAGAAATTAATCATGTATACGGACCTAAACAAAAGAAATTAAGCGAAAAAGAAAAAGAGATTGGATTAGAATTAGCAGATAATCTTTTTGTATTAATTTGTCTTGCTAACTCGATGAATATCGATTTGACGAACAGCTTTAATCAGACGATGGATAAATTTAATAATAGAGATAAAAATCGCTTTGAAAGGGTGGATACCGAGTGAAATTTGCTATTATCGCACACGATCAGAAAAAAGATGCTTTAGTTCAATTTATTGAAAATCATATCGATGAATTTAGCAAACACGAATTATTTGCTACAGGCACTACTGGGTTACGCGTTATTGAAAGAACAGGTTTAAATGTAACACGTTTTAAATCAGGACCACTCGGTGGGGACCAGGAAATTGGTGCTTTAGTCGCTAATAAGGCTATAGATGCAATATTTTTCTTTAGAGACCCTTTAACAGCGCAACCACATGAACCGGATGTTAGTGCATTATTGCGATTGTCAGATGTATATGATGTCCCGCTTGCTACAAATGAAGGTAGTGCGTTAGCGATTATTACATATTTTGAATCATTATAGGAGGTTATTATGAAGATAGGAATAACATGTTATCCAACAATGGGAGGATCAGGTATTATTGCAACGGAACTAGGAATAAAGATGGCTGAGAGAGGTCATGAAGTCCATTTTATTACTTCTAACACGCCATTTAGAATACAGTTTCAAATGCCGAATATTACAATACATCAAGTTGATGTAAATCAATACTCAGTTTTCCAGTATCCTCCTTATGATATTACGCTAGCAACAAAAATTGCTGAAGTTATCAATGTTTATGACCTTGATGTTTTGCATATGCATTATGCAGTACCACATGCAATATGTGGGATTCTTGCGCGTCAAATTGCCAGAAAAGATGTGGGTATTGTTACGACATTACATGGTACTGATATCACTGTACTTGGATACGATTCAACATTAAAAGGTGCGATAAAATTCGGGATTGAAGAAAGCGATATTGTCACAAGTGTGAGTAATGCTTTAACAAAGGAAACTTATGATATCATCAGCCCTCAAAAAGAAATCAAAACCGTATACAACTTTATCAATGAAAAGGATTTTGAACCGATTGATAATAAAGCATTGAGAGCTTGCTACGGTATACCAGATGATTATAAAGTGATGATACACGTATCTAATTTTAGAAAAGTAAAACGCATACAGGATGTTATTAAAACGTTTAGTTTAGTAAGGGCCAAGTTGAAATCAAAGCTTATATTACTTGGAGACGGTCCAGAACTCTCAAAAATAAGAAGCTATGCTAAAAAACTTGGTATTCTTGAGGATGTCATGTTTTTAGGAAAACAGGATAAAGTGGCAAGTTATTATCAGATGTCTGATTTATTTCTATTGATGAGTGAGAAAGAAAGTTTTGGGCTAGTATTACTTGAAGCGATGCATACAGGTGTTGTTTGTATCGGAACGACTGCAGGTGGCATTCAGGAGGTAGTAAAACATAACGAAACAGGTTATATTGTTGAAGTTGGGGATACAGTCAAAGCGAGCGAATATGCTATTGAATTGTTAACGAATGATTCGTTATATGCTGAATTTCAGTCAGCGATGAAAGCAGATATTAATAAAAGATTTCATTCAACGATTATTACCGACCAGTACGAAACAATCTATCAATCTTTAGTAAAAAATTAAAAATTATAATGGAGTAGTTATGAAATTAGAGTTATCACATTTAAATTACGAAACACATTTAATGATAAACGCCGCAAGTGAGGTCATTGAAAAATTACATAAGCATAGTTACGAAGCGTATATTGTAGGCGGTGCTGTGCGCAATCTATTACTGAAAAAAGATGTAAATGATATCGATATTACTACAAACTGTCTGCCAGAAAATATTATTAAGATTTTTGAAAAGACTGTACCTGTTGGTATTGAACATGGTACAGTCATCGTATTGTGGCGAGACTTTCAGTTTGAGGTAACGACATTTCGTGTAGATGGAGATTATATAGATCATCGACGTCCCGAACAGGTACAGTTCGTATCCGATCTAAAATCTGATTTAGAACGTCGTGACTTTACAATTAATGCACTGGCATTAAGTGAGACACACGAAGTTATCGATTATTTTGAAGGTCAAAATGATTTGATCAATAAAGAAATACGTGCTGTAGGTAATGCAGCACATCGTTTCGAAGAAGATGCCTTGCGTATGATGCGTGCAATTAGATTTCAAAGTATTTTAGATTTTCATATCGAGAAAAACACAATGCTGGCACTCGATAAATTAGCTTCAACAATAGCATTAGTTTCTATTGAGCGCATAGTAGTAGAGTTGAAGAAGCTATTGATGGGTAAAGGTGTATATAAAGCATTAAATCAGTTTTATCAGACATTACATGGCTATATACCTTTCTTTAAAGAGATAAAAGGTAATACCAATGCATATCTGATTGAAACACCAGTAAATTTTACCGTTTATATTGCGTATATTATAAATTGTGAAATAAATGAAGGACATGATTTAACACAGAAAATATCAGACTTTAAAATTTCAAATCAAGAGAAGAAAAATATTAAGGATTGCGTCTTGATATTTGATTATTTTAATCAGCCTAAAATGAGTTTAAAGTCATTTGTATATCGTTATGATATTAATTTAATACAAAGTGTATATCAATTTATTAAAAATGAAGCCATTTTATTTGAGGATAATATAGATATAAATGGTATTCAAAACGCATACCAGCAATTGCCCATCCGAACACGAGGAGAATTACAAATAGATGGTAATGTATTAATGAAACATATGAATAAAAAACCTGGACCGTGGTTAAAGACGATGATAAACAAAATTGAATTAGAAGTTATAGAAGGTCGACTAAGTAATACACAAGAAAATATATTGGAGTGGGCAAACAATCATGTCTAAATATAAACAGGATATACTTGAATATTTATTGTTGCATAAAAATTATTATATTTCTGGACAAAAACTGGCAGATGAATTCAACATTTCACGAACAGCGATTTGGAAAGCAATTGAAGGATTGAAACAACAGGGATTTACGTTTGAATCAATTAAGAATAAAGGATATCGCATTACGTCAGTTCCAGATCATTGGGACAGTGATTTATTATCCTATCTATTAACGGATTCAATATTTCAAAAACAGTTTGTCTATGAAGAGGTAACTTCTACTCAAACTGTAGCACACGAATTATTAATGGAATTTGATGAACCGTTACTTATATTAAGCGAAATTCAGACAGCTGGTAGAGGTCGATTTAAACGTCCATGGGCTTCTAAACGTGATACTGGTTTGTGGATGAGTCTTGTGCTACATCCTAATATTAGTTATCAGCAAATTGCCACGTTTAATTTGTTTATTTCTATTGCGATCGCTGAAGCGATAAAAAATGTAACACAGCTTGAACCAAAAATTAAATGGCCGAATGATGTATATATCAATGATAAGAAGGTTTGTGGTTTCTTAACAGAAATCAATGGAGATTCTGATGGTGTTCATACGATCATTTGCGGCATCGGTATAAATATCAATCATACAATCGAAGATTTTGATGAAAGCATTAGAGATACTGCTACAAGTTTTAAACTTGAGTCTAAAAAAAAGACCGATCGTTATATTTTTATCAAAGCGTTAATAGATTCAATTGAACACTATTATGAAGCTTTTTTAACTTTGCCATTTAAAGAGATAAAAGAAGTTTATAAAGGCTATTCAATGATTTGGGATAGAACGTTAAGGTATACTGAAGGTAATAAACAAATTTATGGCAAAGCCATTGATTTAAAAGATGATGGTGTACTTGTTGTGATAGATAACTCTGGAGAACTCCATCATTTCATAAGTGCTGATATAGAAGTGTAGGTGTAAATTATGGCATTAAAATATGCTATTGTAGATTTAGAAACAACAGGGAATAATCTGGAAGTGGATGAAATGATTCAAATCGGTGTCTGTATTATGCAAAATAATCAGATTATCGATACATTTGATTCATTCGTACACACGCACCAGCCAATTCCACCGTTTATTCAATCATTAACAAAAATAAATAACACAATGGTCGAGAATGCTCCAACATTCCAAACAATCTCTCTTCAACTTAAGGAACGATTAGAAGGTTGTGTCTTTGTTGCCCATAATGTAGATTTTGACCTGAATTTCTTAAGAAAATATTTTAAAGAGTGTAATATTAAGTATGATCCTAAATACATTATAGACACTGTAGATGTATTTAAAATAGTATTTCCTCAAATGTCGAGATATCAACTTTCTTATTTAGCAGAACAATTACATATCAATCTTACCAATGCACATCGGGCAATAGATGATGCCATAGCAACAACTGAAATATTGAAGATTGCATTAGATAAATTAAGTAAACTACCCATTACGACATTGAAATCATTATATAATTACGCTAAACATATTCGATACAATTTTGATGAAATATTATTTGATTTGATAAGAGATTATAAGAGTCATCGGGTTGATTATGAAACAATATACGGTATAAATTTTGTTAAAAGTCAAAGACAAATTGACAGTTTAAATATTGATATGTCATTCGAAGCATTTTTTGAAAGTACGATACAGCAACTGGATTTTATATATAGAGATGAGCAATATCAATTATCATATGAAATATATAAGAGTTTAAAACATCAATCGGAAATAACAATTGAAGCAGAATTAGGAAGTGGTAAAACATTAAGTTATTTAATTGCTGCATCCTATTTCATTTCACAGACGAACCAATCAGTCCTTGTTTCTACTTCAACGATAGCGCTACAAAATCAAATGATTGATTATGATATCGCACGCTTAAAAGAAAATGGTCTTAATTTGCCTTATCAAATTATAAAAAGTAAAAATCATTATTTAACACTTGAATTTGTGGACTATCTATTAAAGGATTCAAAAATTAATCATGATATTTCCATATTAAAAATGCAGTTGATCATCTTTTTAATGAGTGGTAACGATGGTGATATCGAACAACTGAATTTAAATGGTGGTCGTAAAATTTACTTTGAATTGATGCGTAGTCTTTATATCCCAAAACAGAGCGAAACTTATTTGTTCGATCCTTATCCTGAAACTGCCCATCTTGGTATTACGAATCATGCCCATCTTTTATCTAATCGAAAATATAATGTGTTTGAAAATTATCAACACATTATTATAGATGAAGCACATCAAATACTCAATTATGCGTTGAAATACACAACTTTTGAACTGAAATATCAGGATATAAAATATTTAATATCTCAGACATTGCAGGAATTTGATAAAAGTGCTATTAGTCACAAACAAAAACTAAATGATTTGACATTTTTCCAGTACGGTAGCATCAATAATGAATTACAGCAATTAAATGAAAAGTATGAACAGTTATTTGATTACCTGCTTACACATTATTATTCAGATCGTATTATACAAGCTGAAATCAAGAAAGCAGATGAACCAGCTATTTTAATGCTTGAATTAATGCACACACTGTCAACGATTGCTTTTGCACCTAATATTACGACAATCCAACGTAAAATGATTATTAACTTAAAAGAAAACTTTGAACGATGTTATAACAATATATTGTTACATGGTGAGCTTTATATCATGTTTAATAATCACAATAAATCAGGCATTCATATTATTTTAAAAGAACAAAAAGTAAAAGAAGTGATTGAAAAATATATTTTAGATGCATTTCAATCAAAAATATTTATCTCAGGAACTATTAATTCAATCAATGAACATAACGTTTTATCAGACTTGTTTATGGAAAGTAAGAAATATATAAAATTTGATGCATCATTTGAAAAATATAAAGCACCTTTGTATATACCTACAGATATTCCACCTTTCAATTATCAACAACAGGAAGAGTATATTGAAAAGTGTCTGGAATATATATTGATGTATTTAAACAATTATGATGGTAAAGCATTAATCTTACTAAATAGCTATCAACAAGTTGAAATTTTGAGAGACTACTTATATGAAACAGCACTTGACCAAGTGATATTGACGCAAAATAGTGATGTTAATACTACGAAACTGAATCAGCAATTTAATCAATTAGAAAAAGGTGTATTGCTCGCTACGCAAACATTTTATGAAGGTATAGATTTTAAGTATGACGGTGTAAAATGCGTAATGATTGTTTCTTTACCTTTTATGCATCCGAAAGATTTAAATATTGCTCTAATGAAAGATGAAGTTGAAGATGTGTTTTTAGATTATCAGGTTCCTATCGCTGTCAATAAACTACACCAGGCTACTGGGCGTTTAATTCGGAACGAAAAAGATCGTGGTTGGATGATTTGTTTTGATAGAAGAATAGTAGATAGTCGCTATGCAACTAAATTCAGTCATATACTTTCAAACCTTAATAAGCAAGAGGGTAATATTGAGGATTTTGAGAAATTTATGTATACACTCTACAAAAGTTTTTCGGAATTCTAGCTTAAACTACTTAATAAATGACTTAATTATTGGTAAACTGTTCTTATAATGAATCCTGGGAGGAATGAGGAATCGTGGAATTATCACAACGTGTTCAAAAATTAACACCATCAACGACTTTAGCAATAACAGCTAAAGCAAATGAATTAAAAGCAAGTGGAAAACCTGTTATTGGTTTAGCAGCAGGGGAACCAGATTTTAATACACCTCAAAATATTATTGATAAAGCATTCGAAGCCGTTCAAAATGGTGCAACGAAATACACGCCATCTGGTGGAATGAAACAACTTAAAGAAGCAATTCAAAAGAAATTAAAAGATGATAATAATTTAGATTATGGATTAAATGAAATTATGGTAGCAAGTGGTGCCAAACATGCACTTTACAATTTATTTCAGGCATTACTTGATGAGGGAGATGAAGTAATTGTCCCAATTCCTTATTGGGTAAGCTATCCTGAACAAGTAATATTAGCTGGCGGTAAAATTATCTATGCTGATAGTGACGAAACAACTGAATATAAAGTTACTATTGATGCGCTAAATAAAGTGAAAACAGACAAAACAAAAGCACTTGTCATAACATCACCTAGTAATCCAAGTGGAATGGTTTACACGAAAGAAGAATTACAACAAATTGCAGACTGGGCAGTAGAAAATAATATTGTCGTAGTATCAGATGAAATTTATGAAACACTTGTATACGATGGTGAACATGTGAGTATCGCTAGCTTTAATGATGACATCAAAGCATTAACAGTTGTAATCAATGGTGTTTCAAAGAGTCATTCTATGACAGGGTGGCGTATCGGTTATGCTTGTGGAGATGCAAAGTTAATTAAAGCGATGACGGATTTATCAAGTCACTCTACAAGTAACCCGACAACACCTTCTCAATGGGCAGCCGTTGAAGCATACAATGGAGATAAAACTTTCTTAAACGAAATGAATGGTATATTCAAAAGTCGTCTAGATGAGATTTATCCTAAACTGATGGAGGTACCAGGCATTCAATGTATTAAACCAAAGGGTGCATTCTACCTATATCCTAATGTAAGTGAAACTGTGGAACTTTGTGGATATGAAAATACAGAGGACTTTGTGACTGCATTATTAGAAGAAAAATTAGTTGCGGTAGTTCCTGGATCAGGTTTTGGTTCACCAAATAATATTCGATTAAGCTATGCGACGGATTTAGATTCAATGCATGAAGCGATTAAACGCATTAAAGAATTCGTAGAAGAGAAAATGGAGAAATAAACATGACAAAAATAACGATTAATCAAGCGAGTAAATATGTAGGTAAAGAAGTAACAATCGGTTCATGGATTTTAAATAAACGATCAAGCGGTAAAATTGCATTCCTTCAGTTACGTGATGGAACTGGTTTTATGCAAGCAGTAGTCGTAAAAGAATCAGTTGGTGAAGAATTATTTAAAGTTGCAAAAGGTATTACGCAGGAGACATCTTTATATATCACTGGTGTAATTAAAGAAGATGAACGTTCAGATTTCGGTTATGAAATGGAAGTGACAGGCATAGAAGTGATTCATGAATCAGTGGACTATCCTATTACACCGAAAGCACATGGTACAGACTTCTTAATGGATCATCGTCATCTATGGTTACGTTCTAAACGTCAGCATGCGGTAATGAAAATTCGAAATGAAATTATACGTGCGACATATGAGTTCTTTAACGACAATGGATTTACAAAGATTGATCCACCGATTTTAACAGGATCTGCACCAGAAGGCACAAGCGAATTATTTGCAACGAAATATTTTGAAGAAGATGCATTCTTAAGCCAATCAGGACAACTTTATATGGAAGCGGCAGCGATGGCACACGGTAAAGTATTTTCATTCGGTCCTACATTCCGTGCAGAAAAATCTAAAACACGTCGACACTTAATCGAGTTCTGGATGATTGAACCGGAAATGGCATTTTACGAACATGAAGATAGTTTAGAAGTTCAGGAACAGTATGTTTCATATATTGTTCAGTCAGTCCTTAAGAACTGTCAATTAGACTTAAAATTATTAGGTCGTGACACTGAGAAATTAGAAAAAGTAAAAGCACCGTTTCCACGTATATCATATACTGATGCGATTCAATTCTTAAAAGAACAAGGATTTGATGATATTGAGTGGGGCGATGATTTCGGTGCACCGCATGAAACAGCAATTGCTAATCACTACGATTTACCTGTATTTATTTTAAACTATCCGACAGGAATTAAACCATTCTATATGCAGCCTAATCCTGATGAAGAAGGAACAGTTAAATGTGCAGACTTAATTGCACCAGAAGGGTACGGTGAAATTATTGGAGGTTCAGAACGTATTTGGGATCTTGAATTAATTCAATCACGTATTAAAGAACATGGTTTAGATCCGGCTGCGTATAGTTATTATACTGATTTACGTAAATACGGCAGTGTACCACACTCTGGTTTCGGATTAGGATTAGAACGAACAGTAGCATGGCTTTCAGGTGTAGAACACGTTCGTGAAACGAGTCCTTTCCCACGTTTACTGAATCGTTTATATCCATAAAATTTAAGTTAATATAGATTAATAATATTAAATCGTATAGATATAATTTTATATCTGTACGATTTTTCTATCACCAAGGGGGAAACAATGAGTATATTTAAACAAGATGTCATCATTCCTCGTATTCTTTTTGAACAATATCATCAACTTGGGATGAGTGAAACAGAACTCATCATGATCATGAAAATAATAGAATTATCAAATGAAAGTAGTTTACCTTCATTTGAGACAATTAGCAATGCGATGAGTGTTGACAAGTCGCAAGTGATGTTGATATTACAAAACTTAATCAGTAAAGATTTTATAAAAATTGATGTAAAAAAATATAATGATGTGTCATTTGAAGAACGTTACGATTTAACACCATTAGAATCGCAATTATTAAGATTACAAGAAGAACAAGAAAAAATTAACGATGTCAATGTACGACAAACGAGTTTTAAAGAAATATTTGAACGTTTTGAAGCAACATTTGCACGACCTTTAACACCTATTGAAATCGAAACGATTTCTCATTGGATAGATACAGATCAGCATTCTGCGCCACTAATTATTACAGCTTTAAACGAAGCAAGCAGTCATAATAAACTGAGTATTAAATATATCGATCGAATATTACTGAACTGGAAAAAACGTAATGTTAAGACGATTGATGAATCAAAAATAGTAAGTAATGAATATAAGCCGTCAAAAACGCTATCTAAAACAGTACCTGATATTCCTGTTTTTGATTGGGTGAACGGAGAGAATCCATATGAAAAGTAAGAAGAAAACTTTAGAAATGTTAGATGTTATTGATGAAATGTTTCCTGATGCTGAATGTGAACTTGTTCATGACAATCCATTTGAATTAACAATTGCTGTATTATTATCGGCACAATGTACAGATGTTCTTGTCAATAAAGTAACTCGAACGTTATTTCAAAAATACAAAACACCAGAAGATTATATAAATGTTCCGATTGAGGAGCTAATGGATGATATTCGCTCAATCGGTTTATATAAGAATAAAGCAAAAAATATTCAGGCATTATGTCGTATTTTAATAGATAAATATGATGGAAAAGTTCCGCAGACACATTCTGAACTTGTTGCATTACCAGGTGTTGGTCAAAAGACTGCCAATGTAGTAGTATCAGTAGCGTTTGGAATTCCTGCACTTGCTGTTGATACGCATGTAGAACGTGTATCTAAGAGACTTGGTATATGTAAATGGAAAGATAATGTAAAGCAGGTTGAAGCAACATTATGTAATAAGATTCCGAGAGAACGATGGAACAAAACGCATCATCAATTAATTTTCTTTGGCCGATATCATTGTACAGCGCGCAATCCAAAATGTCTTGAATGTCCATTGTTAAAGGATTGCAGAGAAGGTAAGAAACGTCATAAGGTGGTTGTATCATGAAAGAGAGAATGAGTGAGCTGGAAGAACAAATTGATCAGCACAGTAAAAATAGAACATTGAATAGTATTGATGCAATAAAATTACTTGATGAATATTATGAAGGATTACTGTATTTAATGAGAACATTAAATGATTTAGAACCCAATGTTGAACTTAAAGCTGATAGTATTCAAATAGGACCTTTAAATTTTATTGAACGTATAAAGTATATTGAACAGCGTAAACATCATTTTATGGGTTATCAGCAAATGAAGACAATGCTTGTTGAAATCAATAAGTTAATTGCGATAAAAAGCATAAAAAAGAAGCGATAACATCATTGTTTCGCTTCTTTTTTATTGACCTAAATTTTGTGCTGCCCGTTCATTTGCGGCTTTTAAATCAGCAGCAGCTTTATTACTTGCAGCTTTTAAGTCTGCAGCAGCTTTATCACTCGCTGCTTTCAAGTCAGCAGCAGCTTTTTGATCTGCAGATTGGCTAGATGGAACAGTTTCAGCTGTTCTTCTTTCCATTGTAGTAGGTATATTTTCTGTTACAACCTCAGTGGTGTTGTTTTTATTCTTGTCTTTTGAATTAGAAGTTTTTTTTTCAGCGTTGCTAGATGACTGGTTATTAATTTGATTCTTCGCATCCTGTTCTGCCTGTTCTGCTTCTTCTAAGGCTCTCTTAGCAGCTTCAGCAGCACGTTCATTGTTATTACGCGCTGCCTCTGTTTGCTCATCTAAAGAACCTGTAGGAAAAGTTGTCGTTGAGTCTGACTCTGTAGTAGATGAATTATCATTTTTTCCTGTTAAAACATCATTATTATCTTGTTGACCTTTTACTTTAACATCTGTACCGATTTTTTCAACTGAATCAGGCATTGCAAAATCCTGACCATCTATTGGACTGATTTCACTCATTACTTGTTTAAATAAAGATTTTGGTAATGCTTGCTCTTCAGGACCAACGAATGAATTAGCACCGCCTTCAGCAAGTTTAGTGAACCCCATCCAAACAGACATAGTATATCGTGGTGAATATCCTACAATCCAGACATCTTTTGCAGCATTGTCAGGTAAATTGTACTTTTCATACGTTTCATTGCCATACGTACCTGTACCTGTTTTAGCTGCAAGTGTAAGACCTGGAATACTACTACCATAAGCTGTGCCTAAAGGTTCAAATGATCCTTTTAACATATCCGTTACGATATATGCCGTATAGTCTTCCATCGCTTTTTCAGAAACTGTGTCAAACTTAATCGTTTCATCATCTTGTGTCACAACTTTTCGAATAGCATGCGCTTTGTTGTATGTACCACCATTACCAAAAGTAGAGAATGCACTTGCCATTTGAGTAGGAGAGAACTCAGAAGATGATCCACCTAAAGCTTCAGCAGGACCTAAGTCTTTTGATTGATATTCTAATCCAACATTTTTGGCAAATTCATAAGATGCATCATTACCAGCTTCCTTTTTTACTTCCTGGAAGATTTTTAATGCCGGTATATTTAAACTACGACGGATAGCATCACGCATTGTTACAACGCCGTGGTTTTGCGTATCATAGTTTTTAAATTTGATACCATTTATATCGTATTCTGATTCATCCTGTATTTTATGATTCGTTGCCCATTGTTCATTTTCGACAATTGGACCATAACTTAAGAATGGTTTGATTGTTGAACCAACTGGATGTACGTCTGTTGCAAGGTTTCTATCAACGACGTCTGTAAAATTACGCCCACCACTTATAGCAACAAGTGCACCAGTTTGTGTATCAACAATCGTTGATGCTGCTTGTTGATATTTGTTTTTATAGATATTCATGTTATCAACATTGTTTTGCAGTGAAATCTGTGCATTATTGTCCATGTTCGTATAAATTTTTAATCCGCTAGTTAACACATCACTTAATGATTTGCCTTGAAATTCTTTATTATTTTTTAATTCTTGTTTTATTACATTGACGTATGATGCATATTTCGGATCATTTTCTTCTATATTTTGACGTTGCGCAGCTGTTCTAGGTACTAAATTTTTTGATAAGTCTTCAGCTTGCGCCTGTTCCATTTCAGCTTTAGAGATACGTTTATGACGATTCATTAAATATAAAACAGTATCTTTACGTTTTTCTGCAGCTTCTGGATGGTCATATAAATTATACGTGTTAGGAACTTGTGGAAGTCCAGCTAAATATGCTGATTCAGCAAGTGATAGTTGATCTAAATCTTTATTAAAATAATATCTAGCTGCTGTTTTAACACCATAGATACCATCAGAATAATAAATTTTATTCATATACATCTCAAAAATTTGATTTTTATCATACTCTTGTTCTAATCGATAAGATAGGTAAGCTTCCTGTGCTTTACGTTCAATAGATTTTTGATCTGTTAAGAAAGAACGTTTAACTACTTGTTGTGTCAAAGTTGAAGCACCTTGCGAACCAAATCCACCAGTAAAGTTTTTGAATACTGCACCTGTTAATCGTTTAAAGTCTAATGCGCCATGTTCATAGAAACGATTGTCTTCAGTAGCAAGTACAGCATCGCGCATCGTATCTGGAATATCTGCAAACTTAACTTTCTCACGTTTTTGTCCCATATATAATATGGTTACTAGATTATTATCTTTATCATAAATTTTAGTCGGTAATTGATCACGTAATGCTGACTCATTAAATTTCGGAGCATTGTATGCATAATATAGAAACAGTAGCATACCAGCAACGACCATCGTTGTAAATAATGCGACAAGCACACCTACAACTTGTAAGATCGTTTTCTTTAAACTTTTTTTCTTTTTAGCCATTCTTAAATCCTCTCTCTCATTAATCTTAAATAGAATATAGTGATTGTATTGCTTTTAAATAATCAATTCTAGGACGATATGTATATGGTATCAATATACCATCTTTTTTAATTTCCTTTAACTGAATAGATTTCTTTTCATCGTCTTTGTATCTTTGCCAATAATGATAAAAATTTTCGAACGGTAATAAATATACTTCTTCAAGACTGGAAAAGCAAATTAAAATAAAGACAATACCGCCATGACGATAAACTTGATGCATATGTGAAACTTGATGCTGGTGTATATTGATCAGTGGAAAACTCGTTTTATTTTGGGTAACTTTAGCTTCAAAATCAATATACTTACCATTATATATGCCATTATAGTCAGTTGTTGAGGCACGCCTGAAATAAGCCTCTTTGATTACTGCTTTCGAACGTTTCGGATAATCTACTTTTACGATTTGAATCGGTGTCGGTTTTTTATGTATAATTGCCAGATTGTTTTGGAGATAATATCGATTGCTGTTGTCGATTTCATCTTCAAATTTCATACCACGTTTTCCATATTCAATTTTACTATTATTTATAGTATTTGTAACTAAGTCTAAAGACTTAGAAAGCTTACCATTTGGATAATTGACCATTTTATTCATCCTAATTGTGATGTCTTATTTTTTCATATACAATGAGTTTAACACAACTTGTGAAAGGAGTAGTTAAATGTTACAAAATTGTATTAAAAGTTTAATTGAAAATATGCAACAGATTGATCAGTACTTTCATAGCGCAAAAAATGGTGAAATATTTAACTTTGTTATTGATGTACAACCATTTACTGAACAAGTAGATGCAAATTTAAATCAATTAAATAATTATAAAGAAGAGATATTATCTTTACCTTTAATGAATGAAAAGAAATTATCATTGCTGATGCTATATATTCGAGAGTTATCTGTCGATTGTTTTTTTGATAAGACGAGTAAAAAAATATTTATTGACAAATTCAAAGCAGTCAATCATGATCTTCAATATATCAACAGAGTAATAGGAAAAGTTTAAGGATATAGTAATGAAGACTTTATATATAACTGGATATAAACCGTATGAGATTGGTATTTTTAAAAATAATCAGCCTGAAGTACGATATATAAAACTCTTCCTTCAGGATAAAATTAAATCATATATTGAAGAAGGTCTTGAATGGGTCATTATTCAAGGGAATTTAGGTACGGAATTATGGGCAGCTGAAGTAACGATTCGATTAAAAAAACAATATGATATTAAATTGGGCATTATCACGCCATTTTTAAGTCACACAGAAAAATGGAATGAAGAAAATCAATTATACTATCAACAGATTATCAGTAAAGCAGATTATATAAATAGTGTGTTTCAGGATACTTATAAAGGTGGATATATGTTTAGTCAGGCGAATCAGTTCATTTTGGATAATACTGAAGGTACTTTATTATTTTATGACGAAGAGCATGAAGCAAGTCCTAAATTCTTTAAAAGAACGCTCATTGATTTTATGACAGAAAATCAATATACTATGGATAGTATCAGTTTTTTCGACTTATCAGATTTTATAGATGAATATACGAGAGAACAAGAAAATTAGAGGTGTTATTATGTCAGAAATGAATTTAAAATTATCTGCAAAAGATATTTATGAAAAAGAATTTGAAAGAACGATGGTACGCGGTTTTAAACCGGAAGATGTAGATAGTTTTCTAGATGAAGTGATAGAAGACTATCAAAAGATGGCAGACATGAACAATCAATTATTAAAGCTTTCTGATGAAAATTCAAAATTGAAACGTGAAATTGAAAACCTTCGTATGCGTGTTGCAACAGGTAGAAGTGATCATCAGCAACAAACACCGAATAACTACGATTTATTAAAACGTATTTCTAATCTTGAAAAAGCAGTGTTCGGTAAATAATAGTCATCGCAATTCAATGCATTTGATGCTATAATTTAATAATGTTAAAAGATATCTCGGATAATCGCTATACTTTGTATAGAGGAAAGTCCATGCTCACACATGCCTGAGATGGCTGTAGTGATCGTGCCTGGTGAAACAATAAGCCAGGGCATTAATTTGACGGCAGTGAATAGACCTAAGTCTATGATATGGTCTGAGTAACTTGAAAGTGCCACAGTGACGTAGCTTTTCTAGAAATAGAAAAGGTGGAACGCGGTAAACCCCTCGAGTGAGCAATCCAAATTTGGTAGGAGCACTTTTCTAGCGGAAATGAACGTATAGAAGAGGTATGAAAATACAGACAGATGATTATCACCGGCGTACGAGAGTATCTAGGCTCATTTGCAGTACTAAGGAACAGAACATGGCTTATAGAGATATCTTTCTAGATGTCCTCCATTTATAATGGGGGACTTTTTTTATTTATTGAACGTATTTATCGTGTTACAATGGAATTAATAAACATTACATTCTACTATAAAAGTATTATGTAAACTTGGAGGAAATTATGTATCAATTACTAGCCACTACACCTATGGGGATGGAAGCTGTTGCAGCGAAAGAAGTTCAGGCCCTTGGATATGAAACGACAACAGAGAATGGACGTGTATTATATCAGGGTGATGCACGCGCAATCGTTAAATCAAATCTTTGGTTACGCAGCGCAGATCGCGTTAAACTTGTTGTAGGACGTTTCTATGCTACAACTTTCGAACAATTGTTCGATCAAACAAAAGATATACCGTGGGAAAATTATATCAGTGAAAATGGAAGTTTTCCTGTGCAGGGACGTAGTTTAAAATCAAAGTTATTCAGTGTACCTGACTGCCAGGCAATTGTTAAGAAAGCAATTGTTGAACGTCTAAAAAAAGCCCACAACCAGCAAGGATGGTTACGTGAAGACGGGGCATTATATAAAGTTGAAGTTGCGATTCTTAAAGATGAAGTATTACTTACAATCGATACTTCAGGAGCCGGATTACATAAACGTGGATACCGTCTCGCACAAGGTGAAGCACCGATGAAAGAAACGTTAGCAGCTGCACTTGTATTGTTATCTAACTGGAAAGGAGAAATACCATTTATTGATCCTTTCTGTGGTTCAGGAACAATTGCAATTGAAGCAGCAATGATCGCTCAAAATATTGCACCAGGATTTAACAGAGATTTTGTGAGTGAAAACTGGGATATCATTCCTGAAGGTATGTACGATGAAGAACGTGTTAAGGCAGAAGAAGTTGCTGAATATGATAAAGAAATATCGATTACAGCAAGTGATATTGATCCGAACATGGTTGAAATTGCGCGTAATAATGCGATTGAAGTAGGCTTTGGAGATATCATTGAATTTAAACAAATGAATGTTCATGATCTTACATTAAACAGTGAAAAGGGTGCAATTGTTGGTAATCCGCCGTATGGCGAACGTATCGGAGAGAGAGCGGAAGTGGAAGCAATGTATACGTATTTAGGAGAACTGATTGAAAAAAATCCTAAATGGTCACTATATATTTTGACAAGTTTAAAGACTTTTGAAGTATTAGTTGGCAAAAAAGCGACAAAACGTCGAAAATTATTTAATGGATACATTGAATGTACCTATTATCAATACTGGGGCGAGAGATAAAAGAGGCTGTCGACAAACCTTTAAATAAATGTAACCACACAAAGCATAAATATATGTTTTGTGTGGTTTTTTGTTTATGATAAATGTATTGAAAAGAAGGTGAAAATACATTGAAATTAAGTATATTAGATCAAGTCCCAATGACACGTGGAGAAACACCGATGGATGCCTTAGCGCATACGATTGAGCTTGTACAATTTGCGGAAGAGTTGAAGTATGATCGATATTTTGTTGCTGAACATCATAATACGACTGGATTAATTAGCAATTCACCAGAAATACTTATGACACGATTATTATCAGTAACTTCTACGATAAATATAGGTTCTGCAGGTATTCTTTTACCGCAATATAGTCCTTATAAGATCGCTGAAAATGCAAATTTACTAGAAGTGATGTTTCCTGGTCGTGTGACAATTGGCCTAGGAAATTCTCCAGGTGGAAGTGAAATTACGAGAAAAGCCTTAACTGACGGTGGCGCAAGTAAGGTGAGAGATTACGATAGAATGCTAGAAGAGTTTTTAGGATTTATGCGTAACACTTTACCTATAGAACATCACTATCGAGGAGTTAAAGCTGGACCTAGGATTGAAAATCATCCAGAAATTTTTACGTTAGGGTTGACTGATAATGGTGCTAAAAGGGCTGCAAAATTAGGGATAGGTTTTGTTTTCGGTAATTTTATCAGTGATAAATATCGAGACAGTGCAATAAAAATTTATCAACAGGGGTTTATTCCTAATGCATTTATGAAACGCGCATATACGATATTTTGTACATTTATCATTGTTGTGAAAGATGATGCAGAAAAAGAGATGCAAAGACGTATATTAGATCATTGGTTATTAAATGTTACTAAAGGTAGAGATACTGTTATCCCTTCAATGGAACAGGTTAATAAAAATGATTATAGTGAAGAGGATTTACGTATCATTGAGAAGAACAGAGGACGTTATTTTATTGGAATAAAAGAAGAAGTTAAATATGAAATTAAAAAATTATATGAAACGTATCGATTTGATGAACTGATGGTAATCAATAATACGTTTGATTTTGGATTAAAAAAAGAAAGTTTTAATGCGATTAAAGAAATAATAGATGAAATTAATAGTGAGAAATAATGAATATAAAAATAAAAAAACATCAAGCTTTCGCTTGATGTTTTAATTTTACCAAAGTTTTCCTTCACCCATACCTTTAGCACCAGGAGGTGGATCCATAAACATTTGTCCAATAGGTACTGTATACGCTACTAAAATTAATGCAATCGTAACGATAATTAAGAATTTCCAGTTTTCAACGAATTTATAAGCAGGTGCTGCTTCATCCATTGCAACTGAAACTGGGAATGCTTCATATCCTTTAGGAGCAAAGAATGCTAACTGAATGAACACGATAACTACTAAGATGATAGAGATAAATAAAATTGTACCTCCAACTGCTTGCATTACCTGGTAAGGAATCCACTCAGCTGCAATTTTTGAACCACCATATTCAGAATAAGTAGAACGACGAGGCGCCCCAAATAATCCGATATAGTGCATTGCACCAGACATGATTGACATACCGATAGCCCACATAACACCTTGAATAATTGCTAATCTGTTGATTGCTTTTGTCATGACACGACCTGTAGCATGGGGTATTAACCAGTACATTGTACCAAAGAACGTTAAGATAACTGCTGTTGCTACTGTTAAATGGAAGTGCCCAGTAATCCAGATTGTGTTATGTACAACTTGGTCCATTTGAGCTGAAGCGTTAACTAAACCGCCTGCACCACCAGGGATAAATGCTGCCATTCCGATGAATGGTAATACGAAACGTGCATCATTCCATGGTAAAGTTTTAATCCATCCAAATAATCCTTTTGCACCAACTTTACGTCCATATGCTTCAAAAGTTGCAAATAAACTGAATGCAGTCATTAATGATGGAATTACAACCATAAATGTTAATACAACTTGAACATATTTCCAAGTAACATCAATACCAGGTTCAGTTAACTGATGGTGAATACCTACTGGAATTGAGAAGAATAAGAATAACATAAAACTCATACGTGCTAAATTATCACTAAAAGCTTTAGCACCGATAATTTTTGGAACAACAGCATACCATGACATGTATGCTGGTAATAACCAGAAATAAACTAATGCATGTCCAAAGTACCAGAATAATGTACGACTAAGTGAAACGTCGATACGTTCAACTAAACCTAATGACCAAGGAATCATTTGTAATAATACAGTTGCTGCAACACCGATAGAACATACAATCCACATAACATTGTTAATAACAGCCATATAAGAAAGTAACGGTGATTTTTGCCCTTTATGTTCTTTTCTCCATTGTGCATAGCGCATGATTTGTCCTGCTGCAGAAATCCAAGAACCTACAACGACTAATGCCATACCTACATAGAAGATAACATGTGCTTTAAGTGGCGCATAGAATGTATATAAAACAGTTGCTTTATTAAGTAATACCATTGTAGCTGCCATTGCAGTACCTAATAACATTACCCAAAAACCTAACCAAATTAGTTTTCTTTGTAAAGGAGATAACTTTCCACATGTTCTAATAATTGCTGCAGTCTGAAATCCCATAATAAAGAATGTTGTTAAAACTAAAGCTAAAATAATACCATGAACCGTTAATATTTGATAATAACCGATACCAGCTGGTAATTTTAATTGTCCTGAACGTACTAATGTTTGTAGAAGACCAGCCAGTCCTCCAATGATTAAACACACAATTGCTACATACATATGTGCCATAATTAATTTACCATCTTTACGGTCCATTTCTACACGTTCTGCCATTTCTTCGGCATGATGGTTTCTATAAGTAGAGCGATCGTCAAATACGCCGCTATCTAATTTGAATGCGTTCATTTCTTATCTACCACCTTAATGTTTGACTTCATGTCTGCATGTCCAGTTCCACAATATTCGTTACATAATAATAAGTATTCACCTTTTTTATCAAATGTTTTTACGAATGTTGAAATGTGACCTGGCTCAATCATCATGTTAACGTTTGTTTGTGCAATTTCAAAACCGTGAACGACATCACGACTTGTTGCGATAATTTTTACTTTTGCACCTTTTGGAATTTCAACTTCCCCTGGGTTATAGTTAAAAGCAGAAACAACGAATACTAATTCGTAATCCCAATCTTTACCTTCCACTTTATGTAACCCAGGTTTGCTGAATACTTCATGTTTATCAATTAATTCTGGATCAATAAATTCTCGACCACTGGCAATTGGCTCATGACCGCTATGTATTGCAGAAACAAAAATAATACCTAAAAATAAAACAAGTGATCCCATACCTAATCCAAGCCAAATTTTCTCTAACTTATGCAAAATATTCCCCTCCTATACACGTTCTAAAAATAAAATAAAAATTGCAAACCATGTTACAACAAACACAGCGCCTAAAAATAATACTGACGCCATTGTGCCTCTTAAATCTAAATCATGATGAACTTCTTCATTAACCTGAATCGGATCATGTGATTGATTTAAATTTTTATCCTCTGCCATAATGAACACCCTTTCTTAATAGCTTTTCTTTCTTTATAATAATAGAGTACAAAGTTTATTAATGTGATAAATATCACACTTTTTTTATTTTCGTTAAAAATTTCACAAATAAATATATATAAATGAGGTATGTTATGAAACATCATGAGCAGATCAAGCAATTATATCAATTAAAAAAAGAAGTAGAGAAGTCGAATAATGTGATTTTAGTAGAACAAATCAATGAAATCATTAAAAAAGTACATCAGGAACAAGTTGTTATTAGCTTCATCGGGCATTTTTCATCAGGTAAATCATCATTAATCAATCATATATTTAATGAGAATATTTTACCGAGTTCACCAGTACCTACAACAAGTAATACAGCTCAGATTATTATCAGTGACACTAAAAATGTACGCATCAATCTTGATAATCATACATATAGTGATTTAAATCAATATGAAGATATAAAAAGAGTAAATACACTTAACCATAAAATAGAATCCGTTGAAATTAAAAAATCTTCTCATCTATTTAATAATGGTACCGTTATTCAGGATACTCCAGGAATTGATGCAACATTTAAAAACCATGAAGCAAGTACAATGAAATTTTTACTTATAAGTGATGTTGTTTTTTATACGGTTGAGTATAATCATGTAAATTCAGAAAAAAACTTTGATCAAATTAGAGCATTAAATCAATTAAACGTCCCAGTCGTGTTGATAATAAATCAGATTGATAAACATCAGGAAGAAGAATTATCATTTGAAGATTTTAAAACTGCTATAAATGATAATATTGAACGTTGGCAACTTAAGATTGAGCATATTTTATATACATCAATTTATGATAGTGTTAATAATGAAATTGATAATGTGATTCCTTTAATGACGCGCTATGCACACATTGCAGAAACAAACAAAGCGCATTATTTTGAACGTATGATTGAATATATTGAAACGGCACAAATACATTATCTGAATGAAATTAAAGCGAATTTACTATCCACTATGAATGTTAACGAAGATGAAATAGATACTGCATACGAGAAAGCAAGTGCTAATGTAGCAATGAATGCTGAACAGGCGATATTAACTGATGCAAATAACGCACAGCTATTGTTGAATAGTGTGAAAGATATTATTAAAAATGCTTATTTAATGCCATTTGAAATGCGCGAGAAAAATCGTGAGATGCTCGAAACTTTTGCAGATAACTATAAAGTACCTGGACTATTTGGTAAAAAAGCAAAATTGCTGGCGATTCAGGATGAAAAAGTGGAAACTGTTGTTGCATCACTGAATGCTCTGATTGAGAAACAAATTACATTTCAGCTAAAAGAATATTATGGTCAATTCTCAAAATACTTAATTAATCCAAATATGATCAATGAACTTGTTTTTAAAATATCACAAGATGATGTTAAGGAGTTAATTAAGCAACAAACTTCTATCACAAATGATTATGTATTAATCTATTCAGAGGAATTAAAATTATTCATCGAACGCAAGATTGTTAACCAGCAAAAGAAATGGCATGACCAGTTCATAAAAAATATAAATATGTCTATTTTAAATACAAATAATGAGTTTAGTGAAGAAACTGTGAAGTTTGATGAATATTTTGAGAATGAATCATTATTAAAATCAATCACTACAAAAAACTATTTACACTATTATATTCATGTTGATGAATCAGTAGATAAATTAATTGATAGAAAATATGTCACTTTTGAAATGCGTGATGAACAACCAACAGAAATTTCAAAAATTAATAAATTAGATACTAATGAAAATGAGGATTTAAATTTAAGTAAATCAATACTTCAACATTTGTCTGATGTTTCGTATTTCAAGACTGATATAAAGAAAATAAATGCACAAATTGAACGATTGAATCAAAATATAACTAAAATTGTTGTATTTGGCGCATTTAGTGCAGGGAAAAGTGCGATGATCAATGCACTTCTAAAGGAAGAAATATTGATATCCTCTCCAAATCCGACAACTGCTTCAATTACAGAGATTCAATATGGCAATAAGAATTATGTTACATTTAAGCTAGAAAAAGATATATTAAAATCATTAAATGATATGATGTTAACTTCAACGATAGAAGTATCTTCAATTCGTCAATGGATCAAACGATTTAAAGATAACCTTGATCAGCTTACTGCTCAAAACAGAAATTTTGCTGAAGCGATTATTCAAAATTATGATTTTTATGCTAAATATTTAGACAATCAGACAACAATCGAAGTAGGTGATGATGAAATTGAGCAGTTTACCGCAGAAGATGCTCATGCAGCTTTTGTACAGAAGATAACACTCGGAATACAAAATGATTTTCTTAAAGATAAAATCATTATTGATTCACCAGGAACTGGTAGTACGAATAGCCGTCATACTAAAGAAACAACGGAAATAATTGCTGATAGTGATTTATTAATCTATGTTTCATATTATAATCATGTCTATACAGAAAAAGATAAAGCATTTCTTTCCTATTTAAATGAAGTAGAAATAATAAACGAAGATAGTCAGAATTTCTTTGTTATTAATGCAGTAGATTTAGCAAAAGATGACCAGGAATTAAGTTCAGTTGTAGATTATTTAGCAAGCGAGTTACAAACCTTAAAGATTGATGATCCTATTTATCCAGTATCAAGTCGTAATGCATTAAATGTTTATGATGAGAAATTTACTATCTTTAAAACTGCGATTGAACAATTTGTAACTACAACAAGTAAACAACAGAAAATCAAGCAAATTAATCACCAGACATCTGTTTTATACGAAAAAGCAAAAGCACTTGTTAGTAATTATGATCAGTACGAAAATCAAATACAAATAAGAAATCAGTATTACACAGAGTGGTTAGCATCTGGTCCAATCGATTTAAATGTAAAAGATACTGTAATACGTTCAGTAAAAGATACATTGACAGAACAAACAACATATCTTAAAGACAAGATGAAAATACAGCTGTATGATGTCCTAAAAGAAGAAATCAATACCTCTTCTGATTTGTCTATAGTACATCAAAGTTATTTACATGCTGTTCAACAAAAATTAAATGAAGACTTATATTTGATTATGCCGAGATTAAATAAGGGTGTACAGTTGAACTTCAATCAGGTAAGTCAAGTATTATCGAAACAATTAGAACAACAAGAGATTTATGAAGATTTACAATATAAAGAACAATTACTAAATCCTAATGACGTAAGTATTAGTAAGCTAACTGATGAAATTCATACAATAAACTTAGGAAATATTAAGCAGAAACAGTTGATGAATCAGGCATTGAAAACTGAACTGTATGAAGAAATACACCAAAAAACGATACAAACGCTAATTAGAGTAATTGATATGTATGAAAATGAAATTTTAAAACTTATTGACGACAAAGCAATAAAATTATCTAATTATATTTCAGAAAAAAATAAAATGATGCATCAAACAATGCATGATAAAATGCAACAACAAATTGATCATGCTTTAAAAGAAGAAGTTTCAGAAGCGTTTCAAAAAATAGAGGTGTAATCATGAAAATATGGATAAAAGAACAAGAAGCATATAAACTGGTACAAAATAATGATGCGGTACTATTTGATTGTCGAGGTATAATGGACAATTTAGAACAAAGTATTCAAAACTATCATGAAGAAAGAATTGAAGGAGCAGCGTATATTCATTCATTTTTAATGGGTAACAATCCTCTTTCAGGTGGACGACATCCATTACCTGATTTAAATGATTTTATTGATATTGTTGAAGCATTTGCTCAAGGAAAGACGATAATAGGCTATGATAATCGCAATAGTTTTTATGGCACTCGATTTGTATTTCTGTGTCATCTTGTAGGTCTTGAATGTTTCATTATACAGGAAGGTTATGAAGATTTGAAACTGTTTGAGAAGTCGACTAAAGATCCAATTGAAGGAAAACAGCATGCAACATTAAAATTTTATAAATGCACCGACAAAGAGTATGAAATGGCGGTGGAAAAATATAAAGAATTAGCAAATAGAGATTTAAACCAAAATTTTAATAAAGATATCATCACTTTCTGTAAAAATATCCAATGCTTAATTAAGGCTCCTCAAGAAGATGTCGTACTTATTGATGCACGTGCCCATGAACGCTATATTGGCGAAGTTGAACCAATGGATAAGATTGCGGGGCATATTCCGTCAGCAATCAATATTCCTTTTAGTGAAGTGTATGCAAATGGTGTACCGAAAGATGACGAAACACTAAGAAATGTCTTCAAAAATGTTTTAGGGAAAGAAAGCATTATTTATTGTGGTTCAGGCTTAAGTGCGACACCATTATATGTCGCTTTAAAGACGTTAGATCAAAATGTCAGACTATATGCAGGAAGTTATTCAGAGTGGGTGTCAAAATATCCAAATCAAATAGAAACTGGTGAATAAAATGAACAATTTATTAATCGTTGATGGAATGGCATTGTTATTTCGTCATTTCTTCGCTACAAGCTTACACAAAAACTATATGAAAAATTCAGAAGGTGTTCCTACAAACGGTGTTCAAGGATTTGTAAGACATGTTGTAAGTGCGATTCATGACACCGATGCCCATCATGTAATAGTCTGTTGGGATATGGGGGCTAAAACATTTAGAAACGAAATCGATCCTAACTACAAATCTCATCGTCCAGCACCACAAGACGAGTTGATTCCTCAATTTGATATGGTGCAGGAAATCTCAAGACAACTCGGATTTCATAATATTGGCATACAAAATTTCGAAGCTGACGATGTCATTGGGACGTTAGCAAATGCGCTAGATAACACATATGATATAAAAGTAATAAGTGGCGATCGTGATTTACTTCAAATACTGGATGATCATATAGAAGTATGGTTAACAAAAAAAGGATTTAATATTTACAATAAATATGATAAGGCTCGATTTATCGAAGAATATCAAATTCAGCCAAAGCAATTAATTGATGTTAAAGCGTTTATGGGTGATACTGCAGATGGATATCCTGGTGTGAAGGGTATTGGTGAAAAAACAGCATTTAAATTAATTCAGACATATGGTAGTGTTGAAGGTGTACTTGATCATATTGATGAACTTCCGAAAGGACAGCAAAATAAAATCAATGAAGCAGCAGATGCTTTAAAGCTTTCTCATCAACTTGCAGCAATCCATACAGAAGTACCGCTAAAGTTAGATGAAATTATCAGTGAAATGCCATATTCAGTTGATTTGCAATCAATGATCGATATATGTAATCAATACGAACTAAAGGTTGCCAAAAATTTTATAGCGAAATTGTAATCACAAGCCCTTTATGCAAAATTTAATGCATAGAGGGTTTTGTTATTTGTGACAATTGAACAAATATTATGATGTTAATAAAAAGTTAAAAATGCTGGTTAATCCTTTTATATCAAAGTGATATAGATTAAATTTGATACTTTAAACAAAGAATATTACTTTGCGGTATACCGCAAAGTAATATTCAGAGTATTGTAAATAATTAATTAACAATATATATTGAATTTAATAAATAAAACATAAAGGAGCTTCATAATGAAAAAGTTACTTCAATATACGATTACAGGATTAACAACAATTACGCTCGTTTCATCAATGACTTCAAACGCAGATGCAAAAACGTATATCATTAATAACGAAAATACGAATCGACTTGGAACTTCGGAAAACATAGGTACGATAAATACTAATATGCTTTATCCTAAAATGGCTACTAAAAATATTACTTCAATTGTTAACAAAGATCAGGAGATTCACAAGATTGATAAAACTTTTGATGTACCAAAGGTAAGTCAATCTTTACGTACACAAAGTAAAGCAGAGATACCTACAATTACTAATGATTATAAAAAGGGTGATACGCGTGTGTTTACTACAATAAGCACAGTGACAAAAGCCGATGAGAAAACGACAGCAAAATTATTTTATGATGGTTCTAAAGCACAAGTATGGGTAGCAGATAACCGTGTAACAGAAGCAAAAGCAACACAAATTGGTCAGGAATTTGATAATAAGATTGCACCACTCGTAGAGTCTAAATTTTCAAAACCATCAGATATAGATAAGAATGGAAAAATAAACATTTTAGTTTTCGATATTAAAGATGATTATGAAACGACAAAAAGTTATGTTGGAGGCTATTTTCATCCGAGAGATCTATTAATGATGCAGGGTTCTAACTTATCAGAAACTTTTTACATGGACACGTATCCATCAATGGGTAAAAATGCAGAGATGGACGTTACAAAAATATATACGACTTTAGCACATGAGTATCAACATATGGTTAATTTTAATCGAAATGTCATTGTTGAGAGAGGTGACTTTATAACAGGTAAGATGGATACGTGGTTAAATGAAGCATTTTCGATGGCAGCAGAACAAATATATTCTAAAGAAGTATTAACAAAACGTATTGATTATTTTAATAAATCAATGACAATTGCCAATGGTAGATCTGTCTTACAATGGAATAATAATGATGATGTACTATCAAATTATTCATTATCATATCTCTTCGGACAATACTTAAGAACACAATCTGATAATGGTGATGCTATATTTAAGGAAATATTAGAAGATCAAGGTACAACGATTGAAACATTACAACGTGCGATTCATAAACATATTAGTCCAACAATGTCTGTAGGCGAATTTTTGACGAATTTTAGAATTGCATTAGAAAAGAAAGAAAACACAGGTAAATTTGGATTTAAAGGTGAGTCTGGCTTTAGTTCAATTAAACCAATTCATATTATAAATCTACCATCAGCATTAGCTCCGGGAGGTTCAGTAGTATTTGATGCACAAGATTCATTTAAAGTACCAACTGATAAAGGTCAAAATATCAAATATGTTGAAGTCGGAAATACTGTTACAACACCATCAACGGAAGAACCTTCAACTGAACTACCAACTACCGAATCACCGACAACTGAACAGGCAACAACTGAGCAACGTACTACTGAAAGACCAACGACAAAACCTTGTCCAAATGGTCGAATCTGGTGTCCAGGTAACTATTAAACAAGAATATATGTGAAGAAAGAGGGTTAGACAATGTCTAATCCTCTTTTGAATAGTTGAAAGGCAAAACGAGCTATTCTGCGTTTTTGGTTTACACCCATCGAAAGTTAAAAGATCAAAAATTGGGTTCCGTAATCTTCGTATACGTAAGACGTAAATGATAAGTAAAACGAAAAACGGCTCCATTCAATGACAAAATAAGACTTTCTACCAAAGAAGAATAACCATGAGATGTAGTTAATCTAAACATCTAATAAGTAGGAAGACAATTATACTTGATTATTCATCTCAACTTCTATTGTATACTCATTATTAAAACGATCGATTAACATTGATTTATTGTTGGCAGAGGATTCTAATTGCTCGATATAGCTACGAACGTATTTTTCATCGATAATACCTTCTTCAACGATTCCAACACCAGCAACAGCTTTAATTCGCTCCTGTCCATATCCAAATGAAATGTTATTTTCAAGCATGTTGACGATGTTTCTTTCGATTTTAAGAGACTCCAGGAGTTCTGATGGCGTGTATAATTTATCTTCAAATTCAATCTGAGCATTACAGTTAGCTCTATGAATTGCTGTTTTTAAATTTGAGATATCAGTCTTTAAACTTTCAATTAAGTGTATTGTTTCATGTACTAAAGCGTTTTTTTCTTCTGTAATGATGCTTTTATTATTTAATGCAATCGGAACGCGATACTCTGTTCTGAATTTTTCTGTTGCATTATCAAGTTGAGCACGTAATTTACTTGAGATGAATATAGCTTGTTGGATCGTTAAAGAAGTCATAATCATACCCTCCATTTTTTAGTGGTGGAAATATTATATACTACACATTTGAAATAATAAAGTAATAGCCTAATAAATGTTATTATACTGTATCCTTCTTATTATTTATTTTTATTACTGATTATGTTTTTCTCTTTAATTTTCCTTTATTTTATAAGTCATATGTAATAAAATGACTGATAAAGAGGTGTATTTATGGAAAAATATAATTCTAATGCTGTGAATTTAATGACTAAAATTCACGAGTATAAAGGTAAACAAATTATTTATTTACAATATAATACTGCTACATTGGAGAAACTTAAATTTTCAGGATTATATCACAATGTAAAATATGGTTGTGCCTTATCTGGATATTCTGTATCTGATACAAAGTTATTGCAGATGCTACAGTTTAAAAAATCATTTAATAATGAAATTGAAGCAAAGATATGTGGATTTAGAGATGCGATGTTATATATTGTAGAGGATTATGAATTTATAGACATCAATTATGAATCAATTTGTGCAATTTATTTAGAGATGTCTTTAGGAGACGACGAAACAGTATCCAATATTACCGAAGCTCAAAAAGATGCTATCAAAGAATTATGTATACATTACAATAATGTAATAGATCTGCCGAACACAAATATACTAACTGAGATATTTCAATTTGTATTTGAATGCATTCATATTAATCTTTTCTCTAATAATACGCATTTATTTTCTCGTTTATTATTGAATTTGCTATTATATAAATCAAATATTTTAGTTACTCAATATCAAAGTATCGATAAACTGATTTATGAAAACATTGTTGGTAATTATAAAAGATTAAAGAAAAAGAATATTGATTATTTTCCTTTTGAGGATATAAAGGCTTTTATGAATTATTACTTTAAAAAAATAATCGAATCTTACGAAGCTTTAGATTTTAATTTCCAGTTAATATTAAATGAGAAAATAACGCCGCAGTATAGAGTGCTGAATATTTTAAATAGATCATTTGAACCAATCGCGCGTAAAGACCTTGAGATAATGCTGGCAGATATCAGTCGTAAAACAATCGAAAGGGCATTGGTACAACTTCAAAAAGAAGGATTTATCGTAAAAGTAGGACAAGGGAAGTCAACACAATATAAAGTGAAATGAATATTGTTTCACGTGAATAAGGATGATTTTATGAAAGTATTTGCAGTGGATATGGATGGCACGTTTCTAGATAGTAATAATGCTTATGATAAGAAATATTTTGAAAAATTAAATACGGAATATAAAGATGAATTTAAGTTGATAGTAGCAAGTAGCAATACCATTTCTCATCTTAAAACTTTTTTTAAGCACAACGATATATACTTTATTGGCTCTAATGGTGCAGTCATTGCGAGAGAAGAGGAAATAATTGATACACAATTTCTTGATACAACTGATATAAATCGTGTCTTAATGTATTTAGATAATAAACATATTTATTCTTATGTAATTAGTATATTAGAAAAATCTTATGTAAATAAGGCGGCTGGAGAACAATTTATTAGTCGAATGCAGCATTATTATAACGATTTAATTATAAATAATTTGAATGAAATGAATGATATTACTAAAATCACAATTGAAATAAAAGGTGATATGAAAGAGTTGATTGCTCAGTTAAATGCTTTATGCCAGTCAAGCATTGCAGTAGATAGTGGGTTTAATTGTATCGACATTACTCATAAACGAATAAATAAAGCGGTTGCGATTAAAAAGGTAATGAATATATTGGGTGCAAAAATGCATGATTTATATGTGTTTGGTGATAGTGATAATGATATTGAAATGCTAAAACTTACTAAAAATTCTTTTGCAATGGCAAACGGAAATGACAAAGTTAAATCAATCGCAAAGCATGAAATACCAAGTAATGACGAAAATGGTGTATTGATTACAATGGAGAAGATATTAAAAGAAGAACTTTGAGCAATATTATAAGTATTGCTGCAAAGTTCTTCTCGCTATTGTATCTGCATGTTTATTCTGATGTCTAGGTATCCAATTGATAATAGTTAAATCAAAATTTGGTTTCAACTGAAGATACTCCTGTAAATAAGGTTTAAACAGAGGTTGTTTCACAAAATTTTTATCAATAGAATCAACAACAATTTTGGCGTCACTTTTTATCAGTAATGTTTTACAATCATTAGCTATGGCAAGCTTCATCCCGATAATCAGGCTTTGCCATTCTGCAATATGATTGTCAACTGCA
Source organism: Macrococcus sp. PK (assembly GCF_022501545.1). NCBI lineage: Bacteria > Bacillati > Bacillota > Bacilli > Caryophanales > Staphylococcaceae > Macrococcus > Macrococcus sp. PK. The sequence continues at coordinate 117,805 of NZ_JAEPRF010000006.1, read as the reverse complement.
CCTAAATATTCTCCATATTCAATCGTTTTATCGTCAAGTTTGAGTACAATTCCACATGCACTATGAAGTGGATTCTGCTTTGTTGATGCATCAATAAATATTTGAGCCATTATATATACCTCGTGTTCTTTTTTGTGTATATTATTTAAACGTTATTAAAGGTTGTCTGTTTTATGATAACTTTTTGCCCAGTAACCGAAAGGAATATTTAATAACGTTGAAGCTAATTTAAAGATATAAGTAGTAATAAAGATTTCAAATACGATATTATTTGGCATCAATCCGGTAAAAGCAATCAATGAAAATAGAGCTGTATCAACGATAGAACTAAATATCGTACTACCGTAAGCTCGAACGATAAATGTTTTTTCTGACGAAAAATATTTTTTAATTAAATTAAATAAATATACATCTACATATTGTCCGATAATATATGCAATGATTGATCCTAATACAATTCTAGGTACGACACCAAATAATGTCTGCATGCTTTTTTGTGCGATATCTGTTTCGGTTGGTGTAAATTGTAATGATACCGTCATTAATATTGTCATTATAATAGCAGAAGCAAATCCTAACCATACCGCTTTTTTCGCTACTTTACGTCCATATCTATCATTTAATATATCCGTTGCTAAGTAAATTGACGCAAAAAGTACATTCCCTAAAGTTGCAGTAATACCAAATAATTCAACAGATTTTGTTACTTGTATATTTGCAATTACTGTACCAATCGCAACCCATACAAATAAACCTTCTTTTCCAAAAAAACGGTACATTATTACCATACATAAAAACGTTAACAAAAAGGCAGCTGCTGCCCATAACTCATTACTCATAGCAAACCTCTTTCTATAAAAATTCAACTTATGTATTATAGAGTGTATCTGTGGAATTTGCAAGTTATCTATTAGGAAACAAATGAGCATCAATTTTTTTGCAGTTTTGATATACTATTTTTTGAGGTGAGATTATGAACCTGCAACAAAAAGTGACTTTAAAACAAATCGATACTTTAACGGATCATTATTGTGAAGGATGTATGCTTAAATCATACCATCGCAAAGCGTATGGCAAAACATACGCACATCACTATTGTATAAAGAAATGTTCTGTAGGTATTGAAATAAAACAACTCGGCAATATATTGCAGTAAGGAGCTATTATGAGAATCATAAAAATCGAACCAACACCAAGTCCTAACACATTAAAGATAACACTTGATTATAAAAAAGAAGATATGAAAAGCAATACATATTCAACAATACATGAGACTAATCCCGCATTTATCAATGCATTACTTCAAATAGAAGATGTAAAATCAGTTTTTCATGTTATGGATTTTATTTCTGTTGATAAATCGCCGAAGTCCGATTGGGAAATAGTGCTACCACAAATTAAATCTGTTTTTGAAAAAGAGATTGATGTTCAGCAAGAAATAACTGTGGATAATGGTGAAAAGAAAGTTGAAGTACTAGAATTTAAAAGTATTCCTTATCAAATAAAAGTTACAGATAAAGATGGAGAATCACGTAAACAACTGGATGTAAGATTTATCGATGCGATGCTAGCTGCACAAAATGATGATGATAATGTTATTTTACTCCGTAAATGGATTGATTACGGTGTAAGATATGGTGAGACAGATGAAATCATCCAATCTATTAAAGAAGAAATTGATGCTAAATTTCCTGATGATGTTCTGACAGAATATATTGCAAAAGGTAAAGTAAATCAGTATATAGATACATCCAAGAAATTAGAAAAAATTACTTTGGATGAATATAATACGATTGAAGATTGGCAGGAGCGTTATCGAAAGATAGATCATTATCCGAATCCAGACTTATCTGATCTGCCATTTTTTGAAGCTGTGCTACTAGATGACAAGCCTCAGATTAGGCGTCTTGCTGTCGTATTTTTAGGTATGATAGAAGATAGAAAAGTATTACCGGCCTTGCATAAAGCGATGAATGATAATAATTTAACAGTGCGTCGAACTGCAGGTGATACTATAAGTGACCTTGGTTATAAAGAAAGTTTACCAATAATGCATGCAGCATTAAATGATAAACATCCGATTGTCAGATGGCGTGCAGCAATGTTTATCTTTGACGAAGGTGATGAAAGTAGTTTAACTTATTTAGAGCAACATTTAGAAGATCCGGCATTTGATGTCAAACTTCAAGTACAAATGGCTTATGAACGAATTAAGAACGGTGAAGCAGCTGTTGGTTCCGTTTGGAAGCAAATTGCTAACCGAAATAAAGGAGAATAATGAAATGAATGCTTATGAAGAATATATGAAATCACTTGCCAATGGAATGAGAAGTGAACTAACCAATCATGGTTTTGAATCGTTAGAAACAAGTGAATCGGTCGAAGATTATTTTAATCAAGTGAAAGAAGATGAAACAACTTTTGTTGTGATTAATTCAGTATGTGGGTGTGCAGCAGGGTTAGCACGCCCAGCAGCTGTTACAGTAGCTACACAAAATGACAAGAAGCCGGATCACTTAGTAACAGTTTTTGCAGGTCAGGACCGAGAAGCGACAGAAAAAATGCGTGAATATGTAGCACAGGCACCGTCAAGTCCATCAATGGCATTATTTAAAGGCCAATCACTCGTTGGTTTTATTCCAAGAGAACATATTGAAGGACAAGCTGTAGAAGAAATTTGTATGGATATTAAAGAATATTTTGATGACCACTGCTAAAATTAAATTACGCATTACGACATGCGCAAAACCGGACAGTTTAATTTTGAATTATTTAGAAGATATTATTTCTGATATAAATTCATATTCAGAAGTAGCATATGAAGTAATCGATAGAAGAAAATTAACGATCAAGAATTTATTTGAAGGAGATACAACGCCTGTGTTGGTAGTTCAACATTCAGGCGTTATATTATATACTTCTATTGAAAATAAGATTTTTTATCATGAAAATACGACTCGGGTAAAGTACAAAGCATATATTGCCGGCAATCATGTACCTCCTCTTGTCGAACTTGTTCAGGATGAGTCAATGAATGCTTCTGTAATCATCGATGCTACAACTGGTATGGCTAACGACTTAATATTAATGGCTCTAACGAATAAAGATAGTATATTTTATGCATTTGAAGACAATTTTTATATTCATTTTGCAATAAAATGGGGTATACATTTCTATTACAATGAAATTGCACATAACAAACTGGATATAACCCGAATCCATTTTATTTTTGGTAGTGTGGTAAGTCATATTGATATACTGAGTCAGGCAAACATCATTTACTTAGATCCAATGTATGAAGAAACTGTTGTGACATCAAACATTGCTTCTTTGGTTAATGTAGTGACCCATGATATTGAAAATGATCGGAAGCTATTAAATACGATATTTGAGTATTTCACAGGAAAAGTCATACTGCGTGCGCATTATAAATCCAGTTTAATTCGTGATTATCAGTTTATTATGAATGTTAGAAAACAAACGAAGACGCATTATGGTTATCGGTATATATAAATCTTTGCACAATAAAAAGGCCTCGGAAATTCGAAGCCTTTTTATTGTGTAGAAATTATTCAGTGATACACATGCTGATCATATAGCATAATAATAAGAATAAACCTGAAACGACCATCATATCTGCGCCCATATATTTCACCCCTAGAATGTAAATCTCTAATATCTAATTCTTTAATTAATTGTTATATAAATGTATTATAAAGTATATAAGTAAAAATAGAAAGAGGTGACTTGATGAATTCATTCGATCAAGCTTATCACGATTTGTGTAGAAGAGTTTTAGAAACCGGTAAAAATAAAGATGATCGTACAAACACAGGGACGTTATCTGTATTCGGCCATCAAATGCGCTTTGATTTATCAAAGGGCTTTCCATTATTAACAACAAAAAAAGTTTCTTTTAAACTTATTGCAACAGAGCTCATTTGGTTTATGAGAGGCGATACAAATATTAAATATCTTCTTGAATATAACAATAATATTTGGAATGAGTGGGCTTTTTTAAAATGGATAGAAAGTGACGAGTATCAGGGGCCAGATATGACGAACTTCGGTCATCGCGCACTAGTAGATGAAGCATTTAATGAAGAATATAAAAATCAGCTTAAAATTTTCAAAGAAAATATTTTAACGGATGCTGAATTTAGCAGGAAATTTGGAGATTTAGGCAATGTCTACGGTAAACAGTGGCGTAATTTCGAAACAAAAAATGGTTCGACTGACCAGCTTATGGAAGTAATCGAAGGAATCAAAAATAATCCAACGAGTAGACGACATATTATCTCTGCTTGGAATCCAGGTGAAATTGAAACGATGGCGTTACCACCATGTCACACAATGTTTCAATTCTATGTACAGGATAATAAATTGTCATGTCAATTGTATCAGAGAAGTGCGGATATCTTCTTAGGTGTGCCATTTAATATCGCTAGTTATAGTTTATTAACACATCTAATCGCGAAAGAATGTAATCTTGAAGTTGGTGAGTTTGTTCATACTTTTGGCGATGCACATATTTATTCAAATCATATTGAGGCTGTAAATGAACAACTTTCTAGAGATTCATTTGAACCACCTACATTAAAGATAAACACAGATAAATCAATATTCGATATTGAATATGAAGATTTAGAAATAATCAATTATCAAGCACATCCAGCTATAAAAGCACCTATTGCAGTATAAGGAGAATCGTTATGTTATCAATTATTGTTTGTCATGATCAAAATAGAGTAATAGGATACGAAAATAAAATGCCATGGCATTTACCAAATGATTTAAAACGCGTAAAAGCATTAACGACGGGTAATACAATCGTTATGGGGAGAAAGACATACGAATCATTAGGAAAGGCTTTACCAAATCGACGTAATGTAGTGATTACACGTGATGAGTCATTTAATCCAAATGATGCAGATGTTATTCATTCACTTGATGCAATCAAAGATTTAGAAGGACATGTGTTTATATTTGGCGGACAAAACCTTTACGAACAAACAATCGATATGGTTGAAGATATGTACGTTACTGTGATCGAGAATAAATATCCTGGGGATGCTTTCTTTCCTGAATATACTTTTGAGGATTTCATTGTGGAATCCATTGAAGAAGGCGCATTAGATGAAAAGAATCTTGTACCGCATCATTTTATGCATTTAGTGAGGAAAGAAAAATGATTAGATTAATAAGAACTGTAGGGACTATCATTGGGTATGCAGCTTTCGTAACGCCAAAATTAAATGGTGTGAAACGTTCTTTAACACACTATGATACTGTTACTGAAAAAGATATCGTAACGCATCAATATCCGAAGAGATGGGCCAGTAAAATATTAAGAACAGCCGGCGTAAAAGTAAATATTCACGGCAATCAAAATTATCCAGAAAATGGTGTATTATTTATTTCAAACCATGAAGGTAATTTTGATATTCCTGTGCTAATTTATGCCATCAATAAACCGTTTGGGTTCGTCTCAAAAGTGGAAGTGAAAAAAATTCCATTTTTACATAAGTGGATGGATTTATTAAATTGTATTTATCTCGATAGGACGGATCGTCGTTCATCAATTCAAATGATTCGAGATGGGGTCACATCATTAAAAGCGGGACATAGTATTATGATTTTCCCTGAAGGTACGCGTAGTAAGGGGAACGGTATGGCAGAGTTTAAAGCAGGTTCTTTTAAACTCGCTAAAAGTGCAGGTGTACCGATTGTCCCTATTGCTATTAAAGGTACATCTGAACTTATGGAAAAATACAATAGTAAAAAAATTGTACCCGGCCAAGTTGATGTCACGATATTAGATGCAATTGATCCGGAAATATTCGATCGTTATACTTTACAGGAAGTTGCTAATCTTGTACATGAGCGTATAGAATCAGTAATAAAATAACAACAGATATCGAGGGATAAAATGAGTAAAATAAAATTGATTGTAGATTCAACACATGATTTGCCACAACAATATTTAGATGACCATGGCATTGTACAGGTGCCTTTAAATATTGTGATGGATGGTAAAACATATTTAGATCAGGAAGAAATTACTTCTGAAGAATATTTAAGACAACTTGTTACATTAAAAGATATTCCTAAAACGAGTCAGCCGCCTACTGGTAAGTTTGCAGAAATTTATGAAAAATATTTAGACGAAGGTTATGAAATATTAAGTCTTCATATGACGCATCGTTTAAGTGGTACTGTAGGTAGTGCGCAAACTGCTGCAGGGATGGTTGATGGCAAAGTAACTGTTATTGATAGTGGTTTTATAGCACAATCTTATGGATTTATCATTCAAAATGTTGCAGAACTTATCATTAAACATAAATCTATGGATGAAATAGTGACAGCAATTGAAAATATGAAAAAACAATCACGTTTATATCTTGTTATTAGTCAACTTGACTATTTAAGAAAAGGTGGACGTATTTCTCGTGGTAAAGGATTTATCGGAGGATTGATGAATTTAAAGCCAGTAGCTGAAGTTGTAGATGGGGAAATACAAGTGTTACAAAATGCGCGCACGCAAAATGCTGTCGTAAAATTATTGACCAAAGAAGTTGCAAAAATGGCTGAAGAATATAAATATCTTCGCATCGGTATTTCTCAAGCGGATGCAATGGATCTATTAGAGAAAATAAAGGCATCAATTGAACAATATACCGACGAGAAAATTTCTATTAATACGACTACACCAATTGTTTCTACGCATACTGGGCCAGGTGCAATAGGATTGTCGGTATTTGGCTATAATGATTAAACTTATAAAACATCCAATTTGGTTTATTTTATTTATTTTATTATTATTCATAAATTTGTATTCTTTTTTCTGGGCGAGACAAATATTTTCTGAACCGATACAACTTAAATCTTTACCTTCAATTGAGATGGATTCTAAGGATAAGATGATTTTGTCTGAAGATACGATAAAGCATTTCATAACGCTTGATGATAAAAATACTAAGATTAAATTTAAAGATCACTTTATTTGGATAGATGCGAAATCGGAATTTATGACATTTGACGTGCATACAAAAATAAAAACGACTCCAGAAGTCATTGCGCCCGGTATGCTTGCTTTAAACATAGAGCGTATCGATATCGGACAACTTCCTTTATCCAAACAAAAAGCACTTCGCATCGTCGATAAATACGGTGACTTGCCAGATGAAGTCACATTGGATGAAGAAAACAATCGTTTCATCTATACTTTAGGTATACAAGAAATTGGCGATACAAAAATATTATTAAAGAAAATTGATGATGAGAAAGCGTGGCACTTCGATTTAAAATTAAAGGAGTGATTAGATGGCACTAGCAACTTTAGCAGGTGGGTGCTTTTGGTGTATGGTTAAACCATTTCATCAGTTTGATGGTATCATGTCTGTAGTGAGTGGGTATAGTGGTGGACACGTAGAAAATCCTACTTACGAAGCTGTATGTACGAATACTACTGGGCACCGTGAAGCAGTTCAAATCTCTTATGATGAAAATATTATAAGTTATCAGGAAATTCTGGATATATACTTTAAAACTTTTGATCCGACTGATAATGAAGGTCAATTCTTTGATAGAGGAGAAAGTTACACACCTGCAATATTCACGCATAACGATGAACAAAAACAAATCGCAGAAACAGTGATTCAAAAGTTAAATGACGCTAAAATATTTAAAAAACCGATATCTACACCAATAATACCGTATAAAAATTTTTATCCTGCAGAAGCATATCATCAGGATTATTATAAAAAAGCACCTTCACATTATGCTGCGTACAGTGAGGGTTCTGGACGAAAAGGATTTATTAAATCACACTGGGGTGAACAGGATGCTTAAAAAAGATATAAATGAGTTAAATGAAATGGAATATTACGTTACGAAGCAAAATGGTACTGAGCCACCATTTGAAAATGAATATTGGAATCATTTTGAAAAAGGAATCTATGTGGATAAAGTGAGCGGAAAACCGCTATTTACTTCAAATGATAAATTTGATTCTTCTTGTGGATGGCCATCTTTTTCAAAAGCAATAAGTGATGAAGAGATTATTGAATTAGTAGATAAGTCTTTCGGAATGACACGAACAGAGGTCAGAACTGAACTTAGTGATATTCATCTTGGTCATGTATTTAACGATGGTCCAAAAGACAAGGGTGGATTAAGATACTGCATTAATTCAGCAAGTATTCAATTTATCCCATACGAAAAGTTAGCAGAATTAGGTTATTCTGATTACTTAAAGGTATTAGATGAGAAATAAATGGGTATGATAAACTTAATTAACAAAATAAATATGTATTAATGGAGGAATTATTATGTTCAAAAAAATGTTTGGTAAAGGTGAAGAAGTTTCTAAGCAAATTGAAATTAAGGCTCCGATTACAGGGAAATATGTAGCAATTGAAAATATTCCAGATCCAGTGTTTGCTCAAAAGATGATGGGTGAAGGATTTGGTATTGAACCATCAGAAGGAAAAGTTGTATCACCGATTGATGGTGAAATCGTCAATGTATTCCCGACAAAACATGCTATTGGTATTAAAGCAAATAATGGTCTGGAAGTACTTATTCATGTTGGTTTAGAAACTGTTGCAATGAACGGAGAAGGATTTGACGCTTTAGTAAGTGCTGGCGATAAAGTAAAAGTTGGTGATGCGTTATTAGATTTTGATATTAATTTAATTGAAGAAAAAGCTTCATCTATTATTTCACCAGTTATCATTACAAATTCTGATGTGATTAATCAATTGGATACATTAAATAGTGATTTATTAGCTCGTGGTGAAACAACTGTTTTATCAGTTGAAGTAAAATAATGAAGCAAAGTTCTTTTTATCATTACGCATTAACTGAACGCGGTGCAAAAAATGAATTTGGTATTTTTGCTGAAGCTGTATTCAATGATTTAATGTTTCCTAAAGAAAATCTTGATTTTGAAAAATTGTCAACATATATAGAAGAATATGGTTCTTCTGATATGTCACTTTCTACATTTGATAAAATGTACGAAGCATATCAGGAATGGTTAAATTTTTAGCATGTATCATTTGATACGTGCTTTATTTTTTGTTTTTTTATATACTATTGAAATAAACTTAAATTAATTGGATGTGAAATATGTTGAACCATGACAAAAATGATTTTGATCAATCAAATGAAGAAAATGACAAAAAGATAAAAAGAAATTACGTGATTTCCCCTTTTAAATTTATAATGATGATTGTGTCGACAATCATCATTACTGCTGCTATCACTGCATTCTCAATCTTAAGTGGCAATGAAAAAATTATTACAGATGATTCTCCGAAACGTAGTGAATTTGTAAAACTTTATCATGTTTATGATACTTTAAACCAGGATTACTATAAAGATGTAAAAAAAGAAGACCTCGTCGATGCAGCTATTAAAGGGATGGTTAGTGGATTAAAAGATCCTTATAGTGAATATATGACAGAAAAAGAACAAAGTGAATTTTCTGAATCGATGCAAGGTGATTTTCAAGGTATTGGAGCAGAAGTTGAACAAAAGGATGGAAAAATTTTAATCTCAAGTCCGATTAAGGGTGCACCAGCATATAAGGCAGGTATTAAACCAAATGATATCATCTTAGCAATTAATGGTAAGACCATTGAAGGATGGAATACACAGCAAGTTGTCAATAAAATACGTGGTAAAAAGGGAACGGATGTCGTTTTAACTATTAAACGTGGGTCACAGGATCCATTTAAAGTAACGATAACACGTGATAAAATCCATATGAACAGTGTTACTTCAAAAATTACAAAAGATAAAACTGCTATTATTACAGTGACAAAATTCCAGGAAAAAACTTCAACAGAATTTCATGATGCGCTGAAAAACATGCATGAAAAAGGTATGAAACGTTTAGTCATTGATTTACGCAATAATCCTGGTGGTTATCTGGATGAAGCTACTAAGATGGCGAATGAGTTTCTTGATAAAGGTGATACCATTTTATATACAGAAAATAAACAAGGTGATAAAAAGAATCTGACAGCGAAAAATCCTGCCAATCCAATCACAAAGGATTTGAAAACAGTGATCCTGCTTAATGAAGGTTCGGCGAGTGCTTCAGAAGTATTTGCTGAAGCGATGCGTGAAAATGATAAATCAGAAATTGTTGGAACGAAATCATTTGGTAAAGGTATCGTTCAGACTGCAACGCCTTATAAAGATAAATCGATGTTGAAATATACACAAATGAAATGGTTAACGCCTAAAGAGAACTGGATTCATAAAAAAGGAATTGTACCAGATGTTGAAGCAAAATTACCTGCATATACGAATGCGCAAATATTAGATCCAGATACAGTGCTGAGTCTTGGTGAAAAAGGAAATAATATTAAATCTTTAGAGTTAGGACTAAAAGCTCTAGGGTATAATCCTGGTAAAATAGACACTGTATTTGATAGCAAGACAGAACAAGCAATTATTGATTTCCAGACAGACAAAGACTTAACGATCAATGGTCAATTCAGTGGCAAAACAACTGAAAAGTTTACTGAATTATTAATGAAAAAAGTTCAGACTGATGATACACAATTAAAAACAGCAATAAAAGAAGCAAAATCAAAGTAATGGAGTGAAACGAATGAAAATTGCATTTACGGGTGGGGGAACGATTGGTCATGTCGCTGTTAATATGGCTTTAATTCCTAAAGCAGAAGCACAGAGGATTGAATGTATATATATCGGTTCTAAAAATGGGATAGAAAAAGATGAAATTACAAAACGATTTCCAAACGTTAAATATTATGGCATCTCGAGTGGTAAATTACGCAGATATATCTCTGCTGAAAATCTTAAGGATATCTTTAAAGTACAAAAAGGCGTATTAGATGCATTGCGTGTTTTAAAAAGAGAAAAACCGGATATAGTATTTTCAAAAGGTGGATTTGTTGCTGTTCCTGTTACAATTGCTGCAAAAATGCTTAATATTAAAACCATCATCCATGAATCTGATGTTACACCAGGACTCGCTAATAAATTAGCATTAAAGTTCGCGAATAGATTCTATACGACATTTGAAGAAACTTTAAAATATGTTCCTAGAGAAAAATCTGATTATGTTGGCGGTATTATTCGCGATGATTTATTTTCTGGAGACGTTTTAAAAGCTTATCAAATCACACAATTTAATCGTGATAAGAAAGTACTTATGATTATGGGTGGTTCACTTGGTTCTAAGATTATTAATCAAGTTGTACGAGATAATTTAGATATTTTATTAAAAAAATATCAAATTATACATCTTGTGGGTCGTGGTAATCTAGATATTTCAATTCAAAAAAATGGTTATTATCAGAGAGAATTTGTCTCTGAAGAGTTAATGCATCTTTACAAAATTACAGATATTATGATTTCACGTGCTGGTTCAAACGCACTTTATGAATTTTTAGCATTAAAGATACCGATGATATTAATTCCACTCGGTTTAGATCAAAGCCGAGGCGATCAAATTGAAAATGCCAAGATTTTTAAATCTAAAGGTTTTGCAGAAGTTTTACATGAATCTGAATTAAATAGTCAGAATATAATCAATACGATTGAAAAAGTAGAAGAAAATTATTCTGAAATAAAAAATAAAATGCATGCTGAACAGGTTACATATACAGCAGAAACCCTTTTAGAAAAAATTATATTCGATGCCAAGTAGGAGAGATAACATGTCGAGAGCGAGAAGAATTACCTTAATTTTAATATTTAGTTTTATTTTTGGCGTAATAGCTTTTTTCCATGAATCAAGACTAGGTAAATGGATTGATAATGAAGTATATGAATTTATATATTCTTCTGAAAGTTTTATAACAACGTCTATCATGCTCGGATTTACTAAAGTGGGTGAAGTCTGGGCAATGATAGCATTAAGTTTACTAGTAGTTGCATATCTTATGCTGAAAAAATTAAAGATAGAAGCGTTATTTTTTGCACTATCTATGATTCTATCAGGTACATTAAATCCTTTATTAAAGAATATTTTCGATAGAGAACGTCCAACTTTACTTCGTCTAATCGATATTACTGGATTTAGCTTCCCGAGTGGTCATGCAATGGGGTCAACCGCATTTTTTGGAAGCCTTGCATACCTTTTTAGTAGAAGTGATCGTAAGATAAAACCATATTTGATTGGATTATGTGTGTTTACAATTATCATGATTTCTTCAAGTAGAGTTTATCTAGGTGTTCATTATCCGACAGATATCATTGCCGGAATTGTAGGTGGTATTGTTTGTATTCTTTTATCTCAAACAATTTTGCATAAAGTAATTGACAATCGTTCTCAATAAGGTATAATAGTTATTGAAAATGGTTCTCAATTGAAGAGTTCCCCCTCTAGTAGAACATTTTCAATTAACCCCCCAATATTTTGCCCATACACTCCTGACTTTGCCCAGTCAGGAGTTTTTTGTGTTGATTTTTATTTCTTTGTAAATTTTAATCATAAACATATGAATTTTCTTAATTTCTTGATATGATTTTGCTATATCACAGAAAAAGAAGGTGCCACAGTGACAATTAACGTATTTGAATCTGTCGTGTTAGAGAATGAAAGAATTAAATTAATACCGATGCAAATTGAACATGCGAAAGATCTTCATGAAATCAACCATGAATCAATTTGGAGTTATATGTTATTTAAAGCGACAGATATGGATTTAATGGAACAATGGGTCATTGACGCGGTGCATTTAAGAGAAAAGATGAAATCTATTCCTTTTATCGTCGTAATGAAAGAAACAAATGAAGTAGTTGGTTCTACGCGAATAAAAGAGATAGATTATGATAATGATAGTTGTGAAATTGGAACGACCTGGTTTGGTGTGAAAGCACAAAAAACTTATGTTAATACAGATAGTAAGTTTTTACTATTGGAGTTCTGTTTTGAAACATTAAATATGGTACGTGTTCAAATTAGAGCAGATGAGCGCAATGAACGTTCTAATAGAGCGATAGAACGATTAGGTTTTCAAAAAGAAGGTGTTATTCGTAAAGAACGTAATCTAGATGGTGTGAGAAGAAATTTAATTATTTATTCAATCATTGATGATGAATGGCCAGATGTGAAAGAAAATATTAAACAAATTCAGGAGAAATACAACAAGAAATAGCTTTTTAGGAGTTGGTGATTTGCATAGTATTTTAATTATAGAAGATGAAGAAAATTTAGCCCGTTTTATTCAGTTAGAATTGATGCATGAAAGTTATGATGTCGGTGTCGTTTATGATGGTGAAGCTGGACTTGAAGAAGCAATAAAAAATGACTATGACTGTATACTTTTGGATTTAATGTTACCTAAAATTAATGGCTTAGAAGTATGTAGGAAACTTAGAAAAGTGAAAGATACTCCAGTAATTATAATTACAGCGAAAGGTGATACTTACGATAAAGTCATTGGTTTGGATTATGGTGCAGATGATTATATCGTAAAACCTTTTGATATAGAAGAGTTACTTGCTAGAATAAGGGTGATTTTACGTCGTCAACAGCAACCGAAGAATGATATTGTTGAAGAAAATATCTTACAAATTGATCAAATGAAGATTAATCTTGATGCATTCTCAGTTTCGATTGACGAAAAAGTACTTGAATTAACAAAGACTGAATTTGAACTGCTTAAGCTACTTGTAGAGAATAAAAAACATGTATTGACTAGAGAACAGATTCTGACAAGTGTCTGGGGTTATGAAAGTGAAGTTGAGACAAATGTAGTTGATGTGTACATAAGATATTTAAGAAATAAACTTAAACCATTTCAATATCATAAGCTGATAGAAACCGTCCGCGGCGTAGGTTATGTCATACGATGAAAACGAAATCACAATCATTACGCTCTAAATGGACTGTCTTAACAACGACACTGACATTTATCATTTTTATGATTTTTAGCCTATTCATAATATTTTTAATCAGTACATACCAAAAAGAGCAGGAAGTAGAAGATCTAAGGAAAAGTGTCACGGATATTTCTAATCTATTTGAAGAAAAAACGACTGGCGAAGTGACAAAGTCAGATATTTACCGTGCAATCAATAAAAATGAAAAAGTATTTTTGTATAATCTTGATGGAAATAGTATTTATGATGTCAGTACGAATTCTAGTTACGACTTTAATCTACCAGTTATAAAGACAAATGAACGCAGTCTTGTTCAGAAAAAAATTGGAGAAAGACAATTCTTATTAATGTCAACGCCATTTCACAACGAACATTATAACGGCTATATTACCGTTGCACGTTCTCTGGATGATTACTTTAATGTGATGCAATTTCTTATATTGCTGTGTAGTTTTTTTGGGCTTACAGCTTTATTTATGACGGCTTTAATCAGTTTTTTATTTTCTAATCAGATTACAAAGCCTATTCGAAGACTTTCGAGCAAGATGAATCAAATTAAAAGAGATGGTTTTCAAAATAAACTGCAAGTCTCTACGAGTTACTATGAGACGGATGATATGATTGACACATTTAATGAGATGATGAGTCAGCTGGAATCAAGCTTTGAACAGCAGAAACAATTTGTAGAAGATGCAAGTCATGAACTTCGTACACCACTACAGATTGTTAATGGTCATTTAAATCTCATACAAAGATGGGGGAAAAATAATCCCGAAATATTAGAAGAATCTCTCTCTATCTCATTGGAGGAGATGAATCGTATTAATAAACTTGTAGAAGAATTGTTATTATTATCGAAAGACTCAAATTTATTAGAAACAAAGCAGATTGAAAATATTGATATCAATGCAGAAATTCAAGGTAGAATTCATTCCATACAACAGTTAAAAGACGATTACATGTTTGAATATCATTCAACTCATGAACAGATTAAGCTGAATATCAATCGTTTTCATTTTGAACAAATTTTACTGATTTTTCTGGATAATGCGATGAAATATGATCAGATTAATAAACATATTGTACTTCGTACCTCTTTGAAGAATAAATTAGTTCAGATTGAAATTATCGATAATGGAGAAGGTATTCCAAAAGAAGATATTCCGAATATATTTGATCGTTTTTATCGTGTTGATAAATCAAGAGCAAGAAGTAAAGGTGGAAATGGTTTGGGTTTATCGATCGCTAAAAAGTTAATTGAAACATATAAAGGACAAGTGAAGATAGAAAGTGAAGTCAATCAATTTACAAAAGTTATTATACAATTCCCGATACGTACAATATAATTCACAAAGATATGTTTTTCCCCTTTAATTTCGTGCTTTGCTTTGTTAAAATAGCTATGTAAACGTTTTATTTAATTAAATGGAGGGTGGAACCATGACAAAAGGTAAAAACCTAGATGAAGCACCACCTAGATTTGGAACGAACTTAGGTATTCTTTTAGACATGTTCGATCAATATCTAGTGGATCCATCGTCGGTATCTGATGAGTTACAATTATTATTTTCAAGTATTCAGGAGGGGCAATCAGCACTATCAGGCAATGCAATTAGTGCAGGTAATGCCGATACTGAGAAAGTTAAGCGTGTGTTAAAGTTAATCGATAATATTAGATTGTATGGGCATCTTACGGCTGATATATATCCATTATACCGTCCACAGAGAGAAAATTTGCCAGCATTAACGCTTGAGGATTTTAATCTGTCAGAAGAAGATTTGAAATCTTTGCCAGCTGGTCTTATTTCTGATCAATATGCTCAAAAATTTGCCAATGCATTAGAAGCAATCATTCATCTACAAGCGGCTTATCAAAGTACAATTGGTTTTGAAATTTCACATATAAATGATGCTTATGAACGTGAATGGTTAATTGAACAAATCGAATCACGTGAGCATCATCAATTAAGTAAAGATGATAAGATTAATCTATTAAAGAGTCTTGCACACGTTGAAGGCTTTGAAAAATATATCCATAAAAATTTTGTAGGAGCAAAACGTTTCTCTATTGAAGGTGTAGATGCTTTAGTACCAATGTTAGAGCAAGTATTGCGTATTGGAAACAAAGAAAACATCAAAAATATTGAAATAGGTATGGCACACCGAGGTCGTTTAAATGTATTAACACACATTTTAGAAAAGCCGTACGAAATGATGTTATCTGAGTTTATGCATACCGACCCTATGAAATTTTTGCCGGAAGATGGTTCGTTAGTTGTCACTAAAGGTTGGACAAGTGATGTTAAATATCACTTAGGTGGTAAAAAGACAACGACAAAATATGGTAACGAACAAATCGTGTCACTCGCAAATAATCCATCTCACTTAGAAATTGTGGCACCTGTCGTTTTAGGTAAGACACGTGCAGTTCAGGAAATAACTACTGATGTGAATAAACCTGAACAGGATTTCAATAAAGCATTAGCAGTTTTAATTCATGGAGACGCAGCATTTCCTGGTCAAGGTATTAACTTTGAGAGTATGAATTTAAGCAATTTAGATGGATACTCTGTTGGTGGTTCGCTGCATATTATTACAAATAACCGTGTAGGGTTTACAACTGAGCCATATGATTCAAGATCCACTACGTATGCAACTGACGTTGCGAAGGGTTATGACTTACCGATTATTCACGTTAATGCTGATGATGTCGAAGCTTGTATGGAAGCGATTGAACTTGCAATGGCATTCCGTCAAAAATTCAACAAGGATTTCGTAATTGATTTAGTAGGTTATCGTCGTTACGGTCATAATGAAATGGATGAACCAACAATTACGAACCCAATGTTATATAAAGAAGTAAAAGGTCATCCAAGTATTGAAATCAAATACGGTAAAGAACTTGTAGCAGAAGGTGTTATTACCGAAGATGAAATGAATGCAATTTTTGAAAGTGTTACTGCTGAAATGCGTGCTGCACATGATAAAATTGATAAGAGTACGAAAAATAATGACAGTGAAATGCTAGCACCTGTTGAAGTGACAGAAGGTTATGAAAGTGTGGAAACTGGCGTTTCATTTGATCGATTGAAGAAACTAAATGAAGAAATGTTAAATACTCCAGAGACATTTACAGTATTTAATAAACTTCAAAAAATTCTTGAACGTCGAAATGATCCATTTACTAAAGATGGATTAATTGACTGGGGACATGCTGAACTTTTAGCATATGGAACAATCATTCAAGACGGAAAACCTGTAAGACATACAGGTCAGGATGCGGAGCGTGGAACATTTGCACATCGTCATGCGGTATTAAATGACGAGAACAATGGAGATAAATATGTACCTTTACAACACATTTCTGACGCAAAAGCATCTTTTGATATTCATAATTCTCCTTTATCAGAAGCAGCTGTTGTAGGTTTTGAGTATGGCTATAATCTTGAAAATAATGATACATTAGCTGTATGGGAAGCTCAGTATGGAGATTTTGCTAATATGGCACAAATGATTTTTGATAATTTTGTATCAAGTGCAAATGCTAAATGGGGAGAACGTAGTGGGTTAACGTTGCTTTTACCTCACGCATATGAAGGACAAGGTCCGGAACACTCTTCTGCACGTTTAGAGCGTTTCTTACAGCTTGCCGGTGAAAATAACTGGACGGTTGCGAATGTAACTTCGACAGCAAACTATTTCCACTTATTACGTCGTCAGGCACATTATTTAAATACGTTACAGATGCGACCACTAGTATTAATGAGTCCAAAGAGTTTATTACGAAATAACTTCGTAGCAGATACGGTGGATAAGTTTACTGAGGGTAGCTTTAAACCTATTATTTCTGAAAGTTATAAAAAGACGAAAGTTAAGAAGTTGTTAATTGCAAGTGGGAAAGTAGCTATTGACTTATACACTGAATTGCAAAAAAATCCAAATGATACAATTCACTTAATTCGATTAGAACAATTGTATCCATTACCAAAGGAAGAAATTCAAGCAATTATTAACGATTTACGTGGATTAACTGAAATAGGATTTGTTCAGGAGGAACCTGAAAATCAAGGTGCGTGGCAATATATTTATCCAGAATTACTGGAGATGGCACAAAGAATTGACGTTAAATACTATGGTCGCGTTCGACGTGCTGCACCATCTGAAGGTGATAATGAGATTCATAAACTTGTTCAAACAAAAATCATCAATGAAGCTTTAAACTTATAAGGGGGAAGATAAAAGTGGCAGAAATCAGAGTTCCAGAATTAGCAGAATCTATTACAGAAGGTACAGTATCAACTTGGTTTAAACAAGTTGGAGATACAGTTGAAAAAGGCGAAAATATCGTTGAGCTTGAAACAGATAAAGTTAACGTAGAAGTTATTTCTGAAGAAGCAGGTGTTATTACAGAAATAAAAGCACAAGAAGGAGATACAGTTGAAGTTGGATCAGTCATCGCAATCGTTGGTGAAGGTGGGGCAACATCAGCACCAGCAGAAAATAAATCACCTGATGCTGCTCCAGCAACTTCTGAAAAAACAGAAGAAACAGTACAATCAGCTGAAACTTCTAAAAATGCTCTGGAATCATCTGAGCCTATAACATCTAATGAAAAAAGCGGACGTATTGTAGCAACACCATCTGCTAGAAAGTATGCACGTGAGCATGGCATTGATTTAGCTTCTATTAATCCTCGCGATCCTAAAGGATTAATCAGAAGTCATGATGTACAAAATGCAGTTAATGCACCTGTTCAAGCTGAAAAACCAGCAGCTCCAGCACAGGAAAAACCTGCAAAACCTGAAAATCTTGCGAAACCTGTAATTCGTGAAAAAATGAGTCGCAGAAGAAAAACGATTGCTAATAAATTATTAGAAGTTTCTCAGAATACTGCAATGCTTACTACGTTTAACGAAATCGATATGACAAATGTTATGGATTTACGTAAACGTAAAAAAGATGCATTCCAGGAAAATCATGACGGTACACGTTTAGGTTTCATGTCATTCTTTACAAAAGCAGTGGTAGCAGCACTTAAAAAATATCCTGCTGTTAATGCTGAAATTGATGGAGACGATTTAATCTTAAAACAATTCTATGATATCGGTGTTGCTGTATCTACTGACGAAGGTTTAGTAGTACCTGTTGTACGTGATTGTGATAAGAAGAACTTTGCTGAAATCGAAGGTTCTATCTATGATTTAGCAATTAAAGCACGTGATAAAAAATTAGGATTAGATGATATGATGGGTGGATCATTTACAATCACTAACGGTGGTGTATTCGGTTCATTAATGTCTACGCCTATTATCAATGGTACGCAAGCTGCTATTTTAGGTATGCACTCTATCGTGACACGTCCAATTGCAATTGATAAAGAACGTATGGAAAATCGTCCGATGATGTATGTCGCATTAAGTTATGATCACAGAATTATCGATGGTAAGGAAGCTGTAGGTTTCTTGAAAACTGTTAAAGAATTAATCGAAAATCCTGAAGATTTATTATTAGAAAGCTAATTTGTTATAAATAATTTACCCAGTAACTTATACACGTTATAATAAGTATAAGTTACTGTTTTTTTATATTTGGAGGAGAAATCATGGATTTATTAGGATTACATCACGTCACTGCCATTACGAGTGATGCACAAAAGTGTTATGACTTTTATCATAAAGTTTTAGGATTAAAGCTTGTTAAAAAGACAGTTAATCAAGATGCAGTCGATACATATCATCTGTTTTTTGCTGATAATGAAGGTAGTCCAGGTACAGATGTGACTTTCTTTGATTTTAAAGATGCACCAAAAAATTTACGTGGCACAAATGATATTTATGCCTTTTCATTGCGTGTACCAACAGATTATAGTCTTTATTATTTTAAACAGCGTTTTGATGAAATGCAGATTAAATATGATGCGGTTATTAAAATAAACGGCAAACATGCACTACCTTTCTATGATTTCGATGATCGCTTAATTTATTTGATTTCAGATGAATTGAATACTGGTATTCCGATGGGGAAACCTAATCCACATAGTCCTGTAGAAAGTGTTCATCAGATTTTAGGATTAGGACCCGTTTTACTTGCTGTAGAACATACGCTTGTTACAGCATCCGTTTTGACACAAATATTAGGTATGGAACGTACCGGAGAATACGAACATAGTGACTCTTTAGATACAGTACATGTATTTTCAATGGGTGACGGTGGTAACGGCGGTGAAGTACATCTTTTAAAACGTACTGGTCAGACAGAGCAAGGATATGGTGGTGTTCATCATGTCGCATTTAGAGTTAGTGAAGCGTTAAAATTACAAGCTGCTTTAAATAAATTAAATACTGGTAATATTCCAAACTCAGGGATAGTTGATCGATATTATTTTAAATCTTTATATTTCAGAGATATTTCTGGTATATTATTTGAACTTGCAACAGATGGTCCTGGATTTGCATCTGATGAACCAGTTGATGCTTTAGGTGAACGTTTGAGTTTACCACCATTTTTAGAAGCACGTAGAAATGAAATTGAAAGCGCATTAAAACCAATACAAACAAATTAAAGATATGGGGTTGTTAATATGTTACATGAAGAATGGCAAGATAAAGCTGCAATCAAACAAGTTAAAGTTGTTAATGTTGATGCTAAAAAATATAAAGTAAACGATATGCTTACTGTCGGTCAAGTTTATGATGTGGTCAATGAAACAGAAGAATATTATCATATACGAGACAATAGTGGTAAAGTTGGCGGATATTATAAAGAATATTTTGAAGAAATTTAAGAATTTTATTAGTACAGAAAGTAAATACTGGTAAAGTATTATATTTATAATACTTTTTGTGACAATTTCGTAAAAACAGTTTATAACAAAATATTAGTACAATCATGTATAATAAGGTTAAACAATAAAGGGGCAAAATATTGCCTCTTTTTATTTTGAAAAGGAGTAAGATCATGCAAAAATATCAAAATAGCGATGTAACGATATACGAGGACGCTCTGGCAATGCTAAATTTAAGTAAAAATGTATTATTAAAGGGGCCAACTGGTTCTGGTAAAACGAAATTAGCAGAAACTTTGAGTGTTGATATGGATCAGAAGATGAATAGTATTAACTGTTCGGTAGACTTAGATGCAGAGAGTTTATTAGGTTATAAAACAATCGAAAATAGCAATGGTGAATCTCGAATCGTATTCGTGGATGGACCAGTTATTGAAGCAATGCGTGAAGGTAACATATTATACATTGATGAAATTAATATGGCTAAACCTGAAACGTTACCTATTTTAAACGGTGTGCTTGATTTTCGTAGAACAATAACGAATCCATTTACTGGAGAAGTGATTAAAGCACATGATAATTTTAAAGTTATTGCAGCGATAAATGTTGGTTATGTAGGTACATTACCAATGAACGAAGCATTAAAAAATAGATTTGTCGTTTTAGATCTTCACTATATAAGTGGTGATGTCTTAAAACAAGTTATAGTAGAACAGACGACATTACAAGATACCAAGATAATTGATCAGATTATAAAGTTTAATCAGGATTTAGTAACGATGGCGAGTCAAGGTCAAATTAGTGAAGAAGCAAGTTCAGTCCGTGCTTTGCTTGATTTCTGTGATTTAATACAAGTAATGCCGATTGAACGTGCAGCGAAACGTGCAATCATTGATAAGTTGGATGATGAGCGAGAACAAAATGCGATTATCAATGCAATGGAACTGAATTTTTAATGAGTGAAAAATTTATATTATTTAATGATGAGCGCGTCGATCCATCATTAATAATGACTTTGACTGACTTAGCCCAATTATTACGTGAAGATGAGACGGTGAAAGTAAACTTTCAGAAGTTTGCTTATTTTGACCTTGCTGAAAATACGATTAATGTAGCATTCAAATGGAAACATAGAGAACGTGAAGAAGAAATGAAATTATTAAAGAGTGACACAATATTACATGCTATTGGGTTTGAGTACACGGATTTAGACATTGTAGAAGATGTACTTGAAGAGTCATTTCGAGTTAAAAGCTTCTTTCAGCAGCTCTTTATGATGATTGATGAATTTAGATTAATGCATTTAATCAGTGAAGAAAGACCTTTCACAAAGAAATTTTTTGATATACGCATTCGAGCAAAGTTAAAAGAGAATGAAAGCCAGATTAAATTTTATCAGACAAAGGCGATGCCCACTGATGAATTATTTTTACAAATTGAACATGCATTACTGACAGATAATATCCTTTCTTTTCAGACAATGTTTTTTACGGAACTTGAATATAGCATTCAGCTTGCCTTACAATCATTTTATGACTTAAAAAATACTGAAGATAGTGCAAATCTTGCAATAAGACTTATGCTATTAATTGAACCAAATTTAACGAAAGATATGTTAAACGCCTATTACCATATCCCGAAATTAGCATATATGAATGCTAAAGCTATTAAAAAAGCAAATTTAGATAAAGCGAAACAAGACGTAGCAGAAATGGATGAATCAGAGTCAGTACAGACAAAACAACGTGATACAGAAACAAAGAGTGGTGCTTATCTTGAGACTGAAGTAACAGAAGGTTCGAACAGTAATAATATAAAAGAAAATGAGCGTGAAGGTGACGCAAGTGATGACATTACTGAGATGATGATGGGGAAAGGTAAGACAAAACCGCCTCAGACAGACGCAGAAGGTAATGATATTAGTGACATCGTCGGGGAAGAGAACATCAATACAAAGATAATTTGGAAAGAAACTGTGCAAGATGATAAAAGTCTGACAATATATAATGCATATAAAGAGGATGTATTAAAAGAGATAAAAACATTGGTCAACGTGATTAACAAAAGCGTCGATCATGAGGTCAGCGCAAAGCGTCAAGGTTTGAGTAAAGGAAAATTAAGTCGTAACCTTACACAATGGTTTTTAGATGATCGCAAACGCGTATTTTATAAAGAAGATCAGAAATCCTATAAATTAGATGCAACGTTTATGTTATTAATTGATGCTTCTTATAGCATGGAAGATAAACTGGAAGAAACAAAAAAGGGTATCGTCTTGTTTCATGAGACATTACAACAATTATCGATAAGACATGAAATTATGGCTTTCTCTGAAGATGGGTTTGAAGCGGATAAAAATATTCAGCCAAATATTTTAGAACAAATCATTACTTACCAAAATTCCTTACAAAATCAATATTCTCCAAATGTAGTGAGTTATAAGACAGGTGAGGATAATCGGGATGGTTTAGCGATTCGGATAGCTGGCAATATGTTAAAAGCACGTCAGGAAAAACAAAAATTTTTAATCGTATTCTCAGATGGTGAGCCATCAGCATTTGATTATGAATCGAATGGTATTATAGATACCCATGATGCGGTAGTTGCGCTGCGAAAAGAAAATATATATGTCATCAATATTTTCTTAAGCCAGACAAAAATCGACGAAAATACGATGGCAACAATAAAAAATATTTATAATGATTACTGCATCTTTGTGGAAGGTGTAGAAAAGTTGCCAAGTGTGATTCAACCGCTTCTTAAAACTTTATTACTCCAAAGTATGAAACAATTTTAGATTAATTACACACACATTTAAATGGTGTGTGTATTTTTTTTAAATTTTCAGAAAAGTTGTAGACTTTATGCGTTTAAAGTGATACTATAATTAACATTAAAGTAAGGAGGTCATCCCATGAATAAGAATACTTGGGTTGTAGGTTTTATGTTATTTGCAATATTTTTTGGAGCGGGTAATTTAATTTTTCCGCCGAATTTAGGTTTTGCCAGTGGTCAATTTTTCTGGCCGGCAATTTTTGGTTTTATTTTAACAGGGGTAGGCTTACCTTTACTTGGTATTATCGTCGGATCTTTAGATGAATCAGGTTATAAAGGTGTACTTCATAGAATTAATCCGGTATTCGGAATCTTATTTCTGTCAGCAGTATATTTAACGATTGGACCATTATTTGCTATTCCGAGAACAGGTGCAACATCTTACGAAATGGCTGTGTTACCATTTTTAAAAGCACCATCTGCTATGTCTTTATTGATTTTTACAATTATTTTCTTTGGAATTACATTATGGTTAGCGATAAATCCATCTAAAATGGTAGATAGAGTAGGAGCAATCTTAACACCACTATTACTGATTTCTATTATTGCTTTAGTTGTGGTAAGTATCTTCTCATTATTTGGTACTTCACCAGTGAAGGAGCAAGCTGATGTTTATACGAATTTAAATACAAGTTTCTTTAGCGGGTTTACTAGTGGATATCAAACAATGGATGCAATTGCAGCGATTGCATTCTCAGTAATTGTTATTAATGCGATTAAAGATAAAGGTATTACAAAAGAAACTGGTTTATTTAAACAAACGGTATTAGCAGGCATCATTGCTGCGATTGCATTAGGTTTCATTTACTTAACTTTAGGATGGATTGGTAGTCACTATCATTTATCAGCTGCACAACTTTCAGAAATTAAGAAAAATGAATTAGATTTAGGTACATATATTTTAACGCACGTTGCACATGATACATTCGGTACTTTCGGTAAGCTGTTAATTGGCATCATAGTGAGCTTAGCTTGTTTAACAACTTCAACAGGTTTAGTTGTTGCTGTAAGTGAATATTTCAATGAAATATTCCCGAAAATATCTTATAAAACATATGCAATTACTTTTACATTATTTAGTTTTATATTAGCGAACCAAGGATTAAAAGCAGTAATTGAAAAATCAATTCCTGTATTATTAATCTTGTATCCTATAGCGATGACCTTAGTGTTAATTATGTTAGTCGCAAAATTTGTACCAACACCATTATTAGCATTTCAAATTCCGATTATATTAGTAACGATTGTTTCTGTTTTATCTGTACTGAGTTCGCAATTTAAGATATTACCTTTTATGAACGCATTACCTTTAAAAGCACAATCAATGGAATGGCTAATATTCGCTGTAGTTGGATATATCATCGGTTATGTATTAGGATTAAGACAAACTAAAATTGCATATAAATAAATGAAGACCTAAGACGTTTGAATTAACGTCTTAGGTCTCTTTATTTAATAATTACGTTTTTGTTGATCCTGTTGTAATTGGAGTAATTGTTGTTTTAAATCCTGTTCCATTTTGCCAAGTTCTATTTCAGCTGCACGTCGTTTTTCACTACCTTGTTGTTGAATAGTTAAGGTTTCACGTATCGTATCAACGATGTTTTGTTGTGTGGTTTTTAAAGTATCTAATTCTACAATGCCACGTTCGTTTTCTTCTGCTGTTCGTATTGTATTCATCTTAAGCATTTCTGAATTTTTAAGCAGTAGTTCGTTCGTTGTATTCGTAACCTGTTGTTGTGCTTTAGATGCTTTCTGCTGATGTAATAAACTCATGGCGATTGCCATCTGATTTTTCCATAATGGAATACTTGTTAGAATTGAACTTTGAATTTTCTCGGCTAGTGTTTGATTGACATCCTGAATCATTCTAATTTGTGGGGCAGATTGTAAAGTGATTTGACGTGATAATTTCAAATCATAGATACGTTTGTCTAAACGATTAAGGTAATGTCTAAGATCATTAACATCTTGTACAATCATCTGATCATTTGATGCTAATGCACGTTGCTCTAACTCAGGAAGCATTACGGTCTGAATTTCTTCACGTTTTTCTTCAGCAGCGATGATAAACATATCTAAAGCTTCAAAATATGCTTTGTTTTCTTCATATAAGCGGTCTAACATATGTACATCTCTTAATAATACATCTTTAGAATTTTGAAGCTGTACTGATATACGATCGATTTGTCCTGAAACCGACTGATATCTAGAAATTAACTCATTGACTGATTTAGAAACGCGTTTAAATAATTTTTTAAACTTACTTTTTTCGACTTGTGAAATTTCATCTGGATCAACTTCTTTTAATTTTTTCATTAATTGATCAAGGCTGTCACCAATTGAACCTACATCTTTTTTTTGTACTTCATCTAATATTTGATGAGAAAATGTAGAAAGTTTTTGTTGTGCACTTGCGCCATATAACAATAAATTTTCATTATCGAGAGGTTTAATCTGATTTTTAATCTGGTTGATTTTTTCGCGTTTTTCAGGAGAAAGGGTTTCAGTTTGATATGTAGTTAAATTATTTTTCTTTTGTTCCGGTTGTAACACTGCATTGCTTTCAAATGGATTTGCCGTTAAATCATTAAGTAACTCGTTTTCATTCATTTATATCTTTCCTTTCGTTTACATGTGCATATTGTTTAGAACGTTTAAAATTAACAGGCACACGTTCCTCATAATCTAAAGCCTGCTGTTTGTTTGTAGTATGATTTATATTCTCACTTTTTGCATTGTCACTTTGAATCGGTATTTGATGCCCGGACTTCTGAATAGAAGCGAGATCGATTTCGACTTTCATCTGTTCATAGTCACTTGAATTTAATGCTTTTAAGTCTGCCTGCAAAGTTCTTTTTAATTCTTCAAGTGTTAAACGCGCATTATAAAGCAACTGCTTATCTTCAGCTGTCTTATGCGGCATTCTTGATAAATATAAAAACTGATCTAATAAATTTACTGTATTATCTAAATGAGAAAAAAAGAAGCTATCAACTTTAAAAAACTTCTTAGGATCTTTTTGCACTGATTTATAAATTGTGCGTGCGAGTTTATTAATTTCATTTACATTGCGAAAATCAGTTACAGAACGTACTTTTTTATATTGAACTAATAATTGTTTGATCTTTGGTTCAGCAATCTTCATCTGCTGTCTGATATATTTATAGTCTTGTTTTGTAACACCCATCTCTTTTAAATATTTATTACCAGTCGTCATCTGGATAGGTAAGAATGCACCTAGATAACCACCAGCCATAACAAGTGAATCAAGCCACATATCAAACTGAAAAAAATTCATGCTGATAAACCCTGTCAATAGTGCGATTGGTACTGCAAATATCGCACCAAAAATATACGATGCATTGTATTTCATCTCATCATTTCCTTTAAATATATTATATCGTTTTAAACTGTTTAAATTGTTGCTCTGGTATATCATTAATCTCATAAGATTGTACGCGAGACATTGGAGAAGCACCACGAATAACTTTGTCTGTAAAAGTATCTAAGTCTGAATTTTCTCCAGTTGCATAAATCTCAACATAATCATCTACATTCTGAACCGTGCCAGTGATATTATTATCTTTCGCATGTTGCGCTGTGAAGTAACGAAATCCCACACCTTGTACACGTCCAAAAACTTTAATTTGTATTGTTTTCATCATACTTCACCTCTTATCACTATTATATGTAAAAAGACTCAAAACACCTAATAAATCGCATTTGTAAGGTGATTTACTTGAAAATATGAAATAAACAGAAGATAATCTTTTTAATGGGGTGAAAAAGATGTATGAAATCATAACAATAAGAGCAGATTATGAAGGATGGTGGCTGTTTGAAGATTATCGAGAGAAAGCTACCGAAATAAAAAGTTTTTCACAATTATCTGAAGCAAAAAGCTATTATAATGAGCAATTAGTAATGTTAAGACAGCATTTTTGCAATGAATTAGTTGGAAAGTATGATATACATGCTTTTTATAACAATTGTGAAATCGAATTCTGTGAAGATTGCGATGATGATGTTCAAATTTTTCATAGTGTTTTATTTCTTGATAATGGGGAAATATATCAATATCGTTGAAATAATAATAAATACTATATAAATGATAAAAAAGATAATTAAAATTTTTTTATTATTACAGTAAAGTAAAATTTGTAAAGTGTTTAAATTTACAGAATATTGTATTGATTTATGATTATCGGTATTTTATAATTATTTATAGCAATATGATTATTCCATATTACAAAGTAAATATATTTATTCACTTTTTTATTTATTTTGTAATATGTGAATAATCACATATTGAATTAATATAGTGTGGAGGTTTCTAATTATGAAACAAGGTACAGTTAAATGGTTTAACGCAGAAAAAGGATTTGGATTCATCGAAATCGAAGGAGAAAACGACGTATTCGTTCACTTCTCAGCGATTAATCAAGAAGGATACAAATCATTAGAAGAAGGACAAGCAGTAGAATTCGAAGTGGTTGAGGGCGATCGTGGACCACAAGCTGCAAACGTTGTAAAATTATAATTTTAATGCAATAAATTATATATGAACGTTAGAAAGACACCCTGGTTTTTCCAGGGTGTCTTTCTTTTACTTATTTTATTGTACTTCGTTAGCAATTAAATGTTTAAGTGACTGTCTTTTAATGACTTCACGTACCCCTTGTTCTGAAACAAAGACAACAGCAGGCTTAAGCATCTGATTATAATTAGATGACATTGAATAATGATAAGCGCCTGTTGATTTCACACATAATGTATCACCACGCTTCGTTGAAACGGGTAGGGCGGTATTACGTGCGATAATATCACCAGATTCGCATAACTTTCCTGCTACAGTTACATTTTCAGTTTGATTTTCTTCACGATCTACTAATTCGAGTTCATATTGTGCATCATAAAGTGCAGTCCTGATATGATCGCTCATACCACCATCGATAGATATATATTTATTTGTTTCAGGTATTGACTTTACAGTTCCAACCTCATAAAGTGTTATCCCAGCTTCACCGACGATTGAGCGTCCTGGTTCTAAAGAGATTTCTGGTATTTTATAATCAATTTTGTTACATGTATCAATTAACGTCTCAGTTATGGCTTTAATACCATCTTCAATAGGATAACTGATATCTTCAGATATATATTTTATACTGAATCCACCCCCGATATTTAAAACTTTAATTTCAATATTATTTTCTTTTAACCAATGAATAACGATTTGTATTGTTTCTATCGTTCCAGTTGATTCGAATATTTGAGAGCCAATATGAAAATGTATACCATAAAAGTCAATATGGCTTGCTTCCTGAATGTGCTTTATGCCCTGTAATGCAAGTCCGTGTTTAATACTTAAACCAAATTTACTATCTTCTTGTCCAGTCTGGATAAATTCATGTGTATGTGCTTCTACACCTGGATTTACGCGTAATACAGCTTTAA
The DNA here is from genome assembly GCF_022501545.1 of Macrococcus sp. PK. Lineage (NCBI taxonomy): Bacteria > Bacillati > Bacillota > Bacilli > Caryophanales > Staphylococcaceae > Macrococcus > Macrococcus sp. PK. The sequence continues at coordinate 88,857 of NZ_JAEPRF010000006.1, read as the reverse complement.
CAGTACTATTCTTACGTTTAGCGATAGTATTGATGCGTTCAATTTCATCAATTGCATCAATCACAAAGTATTCAACACCCGCTTCAATCGCATATACAATTTCATGATCTGTCTTATTGTTACCGTGGAAATGGATTCTTTGCGGATCAAATTGAGCTGTAAGGGCAGAATAAAGTTCTCCTTCTGATACGACATCTAATCCCATATGTTCTTCCTGCATCAGTTTAAATAACTGAATAGATGTAAATGCTTTTGATGCATATGAAATCGTATAAGTTAATCCTGAAGCTTGTAATGCTTCATGGAAACGTCTGCATTGATTACGGATTAATGATTCGTCATATACGAATAAAGGTGTACCATATTGTTCTTTTATATCTAGTAATGAATGGCCGTGTATTGTTAGTACGCCTTGTTCTCTTGTTAAATTCACTGTGTAACCTCCAGTAATAGTGTTTTATGATTGAGTGCAGAAAGCTGTTCAGAATTAGCACCCACACCTAAAAATGTATATTCATCGATACGCATCTGTTCGTGATATAAATATACGATATCATCCGGTTGTACGTGTTCATCGACTTCAACAAACATATGACTCATCATCAGCGCTTTAATAGGATAACGTCTGTTATTAATCAGGCAGTCATGCTTTGCACGTGTTCTTAAAATACCGTTACCGTAACCAATAGCCACAACTGCTAATCGTGTATCTTTTTTAGCAGTAAATGCGAAACTATAGCCAGCGGACTGCCCAGATTTTATTTCACGAATCTGTATAACATGACTTGATATACGTAATGATTGTCTGGTTATAGTTTCCGGTAAACTCGAATAGGGACGAGAGCCATAAAGAATGATACCAAGTCGTAAATGTGTATGTAGTGATAATAGACCATCTTCACGTACGTAGCTTGCACTGTTTTGTGCATGTATGACTTCAAATGAATGGAGCGGAGCCAGAGTGTTTACTACGTCCAACCAGTCCTTCTTTTCAGTTTCATAATCTGTAACTTTGAATTCATCGGCATATCCAAAATGTGTCCACAATCCTTTAATATCAATATCAGGATATTGTGCTTTAATTATTACTAATGTTTCCTTCATTTCAGCAATTGATTTAAAACCTGAACGATGTAACAAATTCTCAAATTCCATATGAAGTGGGATGCCATAAAGTTCATCGCTGTATTGCTCAAAAAATTGTGTTGATGGCAGTGTCATTTCAATTTTATATCGTCTTAAACTTTCGAAATCCGTGACTGGATTCATTAGGAAGATACTACATGTATTATTATAGTTACGAATAGCAATTGCTTCTTCTAAGCTTGTCGTACTGAAATAATTAATACCACAAGCTGTCATGCAATCTAACGTAAATTCAAGACCATAATTATAAGCATTATTTTTAACGACAGCAATTATTGGATTATCTTTAATGACCTGTTTGATGTTTTCCGTAAACTGTGTTTGATTAATTTCCCATTTAGCACTCATTTTCGTAACCTCTAATTAATGATAAGTAATAGTAAATGCCGTTCAGTAATACTGTTTCATCAAAGTTAAATTGATTATGATGTAAACCATGTACATAGCCTTTTTGTTCATTTCTGCAACCGAGAAATACAAAGTAAGTTGGAGCTAGGCTGCTATAGAAAGAGAAATCTTCTCCGAATAAATAGGGTACATCTTTTTTTACAGCGACAAGATTAGATTGTGCAATACTTTGTACAACTTTGTCTTCAAGAGATGAATCGTTGATTGTTGGAGGATATCCTTCAGAAAATTCGACATTGACCTCACAATGTGTTGTTAATGATACGGCTTGTGCAATGTGTTCCATTTGCTGCTGGATAATATTTAAATCAGCTGAACGATATGTTCTGATTGTACCTTCTAAATATCCATTGGAAGGTACAGTATTAATCGCTTCACCTGCATTAAACTTTCCGATGTGAATAATATTACGTTCTAGTCCTGGTAAATAGAACTGCTGGAGTGTACTAACTTGATTTAAGACTTGAATTAAAGCGTTGCTTGCAGCATGGCCTTGTTCTTTATTTGCAACATGTGCACTTTTACCATTAATAAAGAATCGATATTCAGTTGCACTGGCTGTAATTTCATGACTTCTGTAAATCATTTCTCCTTCGAGATGATCAGGCATCATATGGATACCGTATATCGCTTTTATATTATATGCTTCAAAATTAAAGTTTTGTATCAGTAAATTAGCACCAGCATTTGCTTCTTCCGACGGTTGAAATATGAACATAATATTATGTTTTAATGGTGTTTTCTGACGCATTGCGTATACTTCTTCCATTAATGATAGTAACATCGTCGTATGACCATCATGGCCACATGCGTGCATAACATTCGGCACAGTAGATTTGTATTCAATATCGTTTTGTTCTTCAATCGGCAGTGCGTCAATATCAGCACGAAACGCGATTGTTTCGTTTGAAGATCCCCTGATGATTGCAATAACTCCTGTATCAAGAGGGGTAAAGAATTCAATGCCAAGCGATTGTATTCTTTTAATAATATATGTTGTTGTATGATGTTCTTTCAGGCCTAGTTCAGGATACTGATGTAATGTACGTCGCGTACTGATAATGTTATCTAGATTTATCATTGTGTCACCTTTCTATAGTAGAATGAAAGGCTGATACATGTATCAGCCTATGTATTATTGATTTAATTGTCTTAAAGCACTTACGATTTCAATTTTAGAACCTTCAACTTCAGAAGCCTGCTTAATTACACGTGCAGGTGTTCCAGCAACAACGCTACCTGCAGGAACATCTTCAGTAACGATAGCGCCCGCTGCAACGACAGCACCACGACCAACACGTACACCTTCTAAAATTACGGCATTTGCACCGATCAATACATCATCTTCAATAATTACTGGTTGTGCACTAGGAGGCTCGATCACGCCTGCCAGAACAGCGCCTGCACCTACATGAACATTTTTACCAGTCGTAGCACGACCTCCTAGCACAGCATTCATATCAATCATCGTACCTTCCCCGACAACTGCGCCAATATTAATTGTAGCACCCATCATAATAACAGCGTTATCTTCGATGACAGCATGTTCACGGATAAAAGCACCTGGTTCAATACGTGCATTAACATTTCGTTGATCAATTAATGGAATTGCTGAGTTACGTCGGTCATATTCAACTTCGATTTCACTGAATATTGATTGATTCTCATTATAAAAAGCTTGAAAGTCCGCTAAATCTCCGAATATTGTTTTTGACTGGACACATCCGAATACTTTTAACGTTTTAGGGAATGCAACATCTTCAAAATTTCCGTTTGCGTATACTTTTACCGGTGTTTGTTTCTTTGAATCACTAATGTATTGAACAATTTCTTGTGCTGATAAGTCTCTCATAATAATCTCCTTTAAGATAATTTATTGATATATTTTTAACTTTTTTATAAATATTCTTTATGATAAATTTTCAAATGTATAATATCCATTTTGCTTATTGATGAGTTGCTCAGCGACTTCGATGGCACCATTTGCAAAGATATCTTTACTTTGTGCACGGTGTATAATCTGTATTGTTTCATCAATGCCTGCAAAAAGCACTTCATGTTCACCAGTAATCGTACCACCACGTACTACGCTGATACCAACGTCATCATGAGCTCTTGCTGTATCTTCTAATGTACGGTCTGTGACAGGATATAAAGATCTTTTCTCCTGAATTGCATCGAGTAGTTTAACGAGTGTACCGCTCGGACCATCAACTTTTTTGTTATGATGGCGCTCAATCAGTTCAATATCATATTCTTTTAATAATGGGACTGCGTATTGGATGAGTTCAGTTAAGATATGCACGCCATAACTCATATTTGCACTAAAGAAAGTAGGCGTATATTGTGCTTTAATTTTCAATGCATCGATTATTGCTTCTTTTTCTCCGGTTGTGGCAATGACTAAAGGTATATTATGTTTGCTCTGAATGAGTGGCAGTGTAATTTCCGGATTGGAGAAATCAATAATCACATCCGCTTCAGGGAATTTATCATCCACATAATAGATTGGGTAGGGAAGCTGTCGCTCTGTCGTTCGTGACAAAATGATTCCCGTAATTTCATGTCCTTTATCTAATGCTAATTTAGCAACACGTTCGTTCATTGCTCCAAAACCTGCTAGTAAAATTTTCAATTAGATCACCTGACTTCTAAAGTTGTCATAAACATCACTAATGTGCTGCTGTTCTTCATCTAATAAAGGTACGAGCGGTAAACGTACTTCACCATTTGCGTATCCGATATGCGTAACGAGTGCTTTAATCGGCATTGGGTTGATGTCAACTTCTAGTGCATTAAGTAAAGGTGCAATTGTATTGAACTTTTCTGTTGCCAGGGCAGGGTCATTATTAAATGTTGTATAAACTTCCTGAAATTCTTTTGGTATTGCATTTGCGATTACTGAAATAACGCCATCTCCACCGGCTTTATAGAATGGTACGACAATATCGTCATTACCACTATAAAGCATAAAATCATCAGGGATAATTGATTTAATATTTGCAGTATAGTCAAGATCATGTGTTGCATCTTTTAAAGCATAGATATATGGATTTTGTGCTAATACTTCAACCGTTTCTGGTTCAATCGTCATATTCGTTCTTGCTGGTACATTATATAGTACAACAGGTAATTCAACAGCGTTAGCAATAGTAGTAAAGTGTTCAATTAAACCTCTTTGGTTTGTTTTATTATAGTATGGTGTAATGAGCATAATACCATCTGCTCCAAGTGATTTTACTTTTAAAGAATGATCAATGCTTGCCTGCGTATTATTTGTTCCAGTACCTACGATAATCGGAACACGTTGATTTGAATTACGTACAGCGATTTCAACGAGTTTTAATTTTTCTTCTTCTGCTAATGTTGAACCTTCTCCTGTCGTACCATTAACAAATATTGCCTGAATATCATTATCGATAAGAAAATTAACATGACGTTCGAAAGTCTCATAATCTACTTGTGAATTGATAAAAGGGGTTGTTATTGCTACTGCAGTACCTTTAAATTGAACTTGTGTCATATGAACACTCCTTGTTAATTTATGATGATTATTGTGCATTTTTTCGATAGCTATTTATTATTTACTATTCGTATTTACTATTTATGATTGTTCAAATGAATCTGTTCTAAAATTTGAACAGCATTAAGTGCTGCGCCTTTTAGTAAGTTATCTGCTGTACACCAAATATGGAATGAATTATCTAGCGTATCATCTTCTCTAATTCTTCCTACAAATACTTCATCTTTACCCGTTGTATTAATGGCTAAAGGGTATTCATTATTCGCAACGTCATCGATAAGGACAACACCTTCTGTTTGTTCAAATAGATGACGTAAATCCTGTACTGTTGCTGGTTGCTCTAAAGTTACATTGATAGCAACAGAATGTGAATCCTGCACAGGAACACGTACACATGTTGCAGTAACTTTTAGATCCGGTAAATTTAATATTTTCTTTGTTTCATCAATCATCTTCTGTTCTTCTTTTGTATAGCCACTTTCTAAAAATACATCGATATGTGGTAATACATTATTGTAAATAGGGTGAGGGTAGTTCTTTGGTGCCTCACCTTTAGCGCCATTGATTAAATCGTTTCTTCCGGCAACACCGCTACCAGACACCGCCTGATAAGTTGTATATGCTACACGCTTTAAACCATATTTATCTTGAAGCGGTTTTAAAGGGACGACTGACTGAATCGTTGAACAGTTTGGATTTGCGATAATCTTTCTGTTTAATTGTGGGCTATTCACTTCCGGTACGATTAAATCAATACCTTCTTCCATTCTATATGCACTTGAATTATCTATAACAATGCTTCCTGCTTGTTCAAACAGAGGAGAGAACTTTAAGCTCGTGCTACCTCCTGCACTCATTAATACAAAATCATACTTTTCATTCGCTTTTTCTTCTGTTAATTCTTCTGTAATATACGTTTTACCTTGATAAACAACTTCTTTATTTGCAGATCTTGCTGAAGTAAATAATGTAAGTTCATTAAATGGGATTGATCTTCTTTCGAGTACTTCTAACATTTTTTGACCGACTAAACCAGTTGCACCTACGACTGCGATTTTATACATTTCAAACACTCCTTATAATTAATTATTTACTTCTATGTTACGCATTTTCTTTAATGAGTTAAAGTGTTTTAATAAAAATTAAATAAATAAAAATAAAAATTAAACATTAAATTTTTCACATAATATTTGTACTGCTTGCTTTGCATTTCCAGCATCTACTACTAATGAAATACTGATTTCACTTGTCGATACCTGATAGTAAGCAATTTGCTCCTCGATTAAAGACATAAATACTTTTGACGCGACACCAGACAAATCACGCATACCTGAACCGATGATCGATACTTTCGCATAGTTATCTTTAATTTCATGGAGTAGGGCAGGGTATGATGCAGTTAACTGATCAATAATTGCTTTAATCTGATATTGTTCTGTATTTTTCATTGTAAATGATAACTGCATACCATCGATATTTACTGTCTGAGAAATCATATCGATATTGATCTGATTTTGTTCTAATAATTCGTAAAGAGAGGTTAATACTTTTGTATCGTGCATTGGATAAGATAAAGTTACGTAATTCATATCTTCATCTAATGCAATTCCTGTTACTGCTTTTCTTTCAATGATTTGTTCATTTGGCACAATCCATGTTCCTTTCTCTTCGGATAAAGTTTTTCCGGTATATATTTTAGTATTGTTATTATAAGCGATTTCAATACATCGTGTTTCAAGTACGCCAGCTCCGAGCGATGACAGTTCCATCATTTCTTCAAAACTTACATAGTCCATCTTCATTGTTTCTGGATATACTCTCGGGTCGGTACCAAATATTCCTATTACGTCAGAATATATTTCACATGATGATTGAAGTGATGCTGCAAGTGCTACTGCTGTTGTATCACTTCCACCACGACCAAGTGTCGTTAACTCATCTTCATGATTGATACCTTGAAAGCCAGCTACAATAATAATATCTTTTGTCTTAAATAGTTCCTGTAATTTAGTCGTGTTAATAGACTGAATCTTACTTTTTAGATGATGACCTTCAGTGCGTATTCCAGCCTGCGCTCCCGTTAAAGCAACGGATTCTACTGATAAATCATTTAATATGATTGAAAGATAAGCGATGGTTTGCTGCTCACCTGTGGTTAATAACATAGCTAGTGCACTTTCTTTTGGACGTTCTGTAAGTGACGCTACATTTTTGAGTAGTGCATCCGTTGTCTTTCCCATCGCTGAAACAACGACGACGAGTTTTTCCTTTTGTTCAACACGCTTTTTAAGATAATCAGCAACGGCCTTAATCTTATTAAAATCAGCAACAGAACTTCCGCCAAATTTTAATACTTTGATATTACTTGCTTTTTCTTCTGTCTGAATACTGTTTTCTGTTATCAATTTTTTGCCTCCTGCAAGAGGTCATCACCAACAAAAAAACAAGCCCAGAGACATCTGGACTTGTTGAATTTATATACAAGCGATGCACTCCATTATTTTTCAATAATGACAAATCCATAGCTCTTAACCTGTGGATCCAACATAGCATTCACTGCAATCAATACTATATTTCGGCATCTCACCCTTTCAGTAATTCATTTGCAGAATTACCATTACTTACTCATGATCGATGCGCCTCATCTGTTACATTTATTTAATTGATATTTAATATACTACAGAAAGATTTTGAAATTGTAAAGTGTTTTGAGAAAATTTAAAAATAATAGTTTATTTAACAATACTTAAAATCCAAAAAACGTGTATTCATAAAATGAATACACGCAAGAAAATATTTATTTAAGTACACCTTGTTCTTTTAAGTATTCTTCATAAGTAATTTCTTTAGAAAGGTTTGCATTTAAGTCAATAACACGATTGGAAATTGTGTTAATGAACTCAAAGTCATGAGAAGTAAAGATCAGTGAACCTTTAAATGCCTTTAAACCATCATTGACAGAAGTGATACTTTCTAAGTCTAAATGGTTTGTTGGCTCATCAAGTAATAATACGTTTGCTGATGATAACATCATCTTACTTAACATACATCTTACTTTTTCTCCTCCTGATAATACAGTTGCTTTTTTACGTACTTCTTCACCAGAGAATAACATGCGACCTAAGAATCCGCGTAAGAAAGTTTCCGTTTGTTCTTCAGGCGGTGCATATTGACGTAACCATTCTACTAAGTCGATATTTTTACCTTCAAAGAATTCTGAGTTATCTTTCGGTAAATAACTTTGTGACGTTGTCACACCCCATTTGTAAGAACCTTCATCCGGTTCCATCTCACCAGCTAAAATACGAAGTAGGGTAGTCTTAGCAATTTCAGAATCACCGACTAGTACTGCTTTATCGTTTGGATTCATCGTAAATGATAAGTTATCAATAACTTTTACGCCATCGATAGTTTTAGTTAAACCTTGAACTTGTAGTAACTCATTACCAATTTCACGTTCTGGTTTAAAGTTAACGAAAGGATATTTACGGCTAGAAGGCTGGATATCATCTAATTCAATCTTTTCTAACATTTTCTTACGGCTTGTTGCTTGTTTAGATTTAGAAGCATTTGCTGAGAATCGTGCAACGAAGTCCTGTAATTCTTTAATCTTTTCTTCTTTTTTCTTATTAGAGTCTTGTAGCATTTGTTGTGCTAACTGACTTGATTGATACCAGAAGTCATAGTTCCCAACATAAATTTTAATTTTACCGTAGTCTAAATCAGCAATATGCGTACATACGTTATTTAAGAAATGACGGTCATGTGATACAACGATTACTGTGTTTTCAAAGTTAATCAAGAATTCCTCTAACCAGCTGATTGCAGGAATATCTAAACCGTTGGTAGGCTCATCGAGTAATAATACATCTGGCTCACCAAATAATGCTTGTGCTAAAAGAATCTTAACTTTCTGGTTATTTTCAAGTTCAGACATTTTCTTTTCGTGTAGATCATCTTTGATGCCAAGACCAGACAATAATACTTGTGCATCACTTTCAGCAGTCCAGCCGCCCATTTCACCAAACTCACCTTCAAGTTCGGCTGCACGCATACCATCTTCATCACTGAAGTCTGGTTTCATATAGATTTCATTCTTTTCTTTCATGACATTCCAAAGCTTTTCATTACCACGAAGTACAACATCAAGTACACGTTCATCTTCATAAGCGAAGTGGTCCTGTTTTAATATTGATAATCGTTCGTCTTTTCCTAATGAAACATGACCTGATTGAGAGTCAAGCTCACCTGAAAGAATTTTTAGGAAAGTAGATTTTCCTGCACCGTTTGCTCCGATTAAACCGTAGCAGTTTCCGGGTGTGAACTTTATGTTTACATCTTCAAATAATTTTCTATCACCGAATCGTAAACTAACATTAGATACTTGTAACATTGAGTGGTCTCCTTTAATTTATAATCAGTAAGATTATATCATAGTTTGATAAGAAATAGATATTACTGATTTCTTACTTACACAGATAGTTCTATTATACTGTTAATTCTGACGAATGGGTGAAAATGTGCTATAATGATTTATTGAAATAGGTATTTAACCTAAAGGAGAGACATATGGAGAACAAACAATTATCAGGTAGTATCGACTTTTTACGCGTCGATCGATTAGAAGGGTCTACGTATTACTTACTTGGACCGAATAGTGAAGTCGTAAAGTTAAATCAATCAGAAGTATTAGAAGATGATGAATTAGAAATTGGCGAGGATTATTCTTTCTTTGTATATCCAGGTCGTACTGGAGATTTATTTGCAACTCAAAATATTCCCGATATTTCAACTGACCGCTATGACTGGGTAAAAGTGATTAAGAAAGATAGAGACGGGGTTACGGTAGATATCGGTATCCCACGTGAAATCGTTATTCCGTGGGAAGATCTACCGAAAGTAAAAGAAGTTTGGCCGGAAGCGGGAGATGAAGTATTTGCTTGTCTTCGTGTAGACAGAAATGATCAGTTATATGGACGTTTAGCAAGTGAAACGATGGTCGATGCCATGTTTACACCAGCACCAGAAGAGCTGTTACACAAGACGATCACAGCACATCCATACCGTTTATTACGTATCGGAACGTTTCTTTTATCTAAAGAGGGTTACAAAATATTCGTTCACGAATCAGAACGTAGAAGTGAACCTAGACTTGGTGAAGCAGTAGAAGTACGAATTATCGGACATAAAGAAGATGGAACTTTAAATGGTTCATTTTTACCACTTGCACATGAGCGCTTAGATGATGATTCAGAGCAAATCTTAAAGTTATTAGAAGAATACGGTGGTGAACTGCCATTCTCTGATAAGTCAGATCCTGAAGCGATAAAAGAAGTCTTTAACATGAGTAAAGGTAGTTTTAAACGTGCGATTGGCCGCTTATATAAAAACAAACGCATCGTGATTGAAGCGGATAAAATTAAAGCGGTTGAATAATAAGTTCATATAATCAAAACCAACATTGCCGGATACTTACTTAAAGTATCTGGCAATGTTGGTTTTATTTATCATAATACCATCCTTGGTCATTATGATAAATCATTTGTTTAGTCATACCACCATCAACGACAAATTCCTGTCCTGTAATAAATGTTGCATTATCACTACATAAATAAAGTGCCAGTTGTGTAACATCATTCGGTACTCCGACGCGACCGGCAGGATGTTGTAAGTTATTGCTGCCAGAAAATTCACTATTTGTCGTGTCGATCCATCCAGGTAATATCGCATTGACGCGTGCTTGTTCTCTTAAACTTACAGCTAAGGCATGTGTTAATGCACTGATGCCACCTTTGGCAGCGGAATAGCTTTCTGTTTGTGGTTGACTCATCAGTGCTCTTGATGATGAGATATTTACAATAGCAGCATTATCATTTAGATAGGGTAGGGATTGCTGAACAATATAAAATGGTGCAGAGACACCAACTTGTAACGCGTGGTTAAATTCTTCTATCGTACAATCATTGATGCCTTTCATAATAGGAAGTGCATTATTGATAATATAGTCAATTTTCTTATGCTCACTGATAACCTGCTGAATGAATGCATCAATTACATTTGTATCTGATATATCGCCCTGAAAATAACATCCTGGCTGGATATCAATATCACAGACGATGGCCTTATTGTGTCTAAATGTATCTGCGATATGTTTACCGATACCTTTTGCAGCACCAGTTATAATGACAACTTTACCATTAATATTCATATAAACACCTCATTATTTAATATTTAATCAAACAAACGCATAATACAATGGCTGTATTATGCGTTTGTTGTTTTATTTGTGCTGTTCAATTTCTTCAGTTAACTTTTCCAGTTCATCAATTAATGAACCGATATAAGCAATCGTTTCTTTAAGCGGAGCATCAGTAGTAAGGTCGATACCAGCCATCTTTGCAAGTTCAACTGGTGGTAATGAACCACCTCTCTTAAGTACTTCTGTCCATTCCTGTACAGCTGGTTCACCTTCTTTAAGAATGCGTTGCGACATAATTGTTGAAATTGTTAAACCAGCAGAATATGTATACGGATATAAGCCCATATAATAATGGGGTTGTCGCATCCAAGTCAGTTCAGCACCTTCAGTGATTTCTACTGCTTCTCCCCAGAAATCTTCGATCACTTTACGTTTAATACCATTTAATATATCAGCAGTCATGGATTCACCTTTATCTACTAATAGATAAACTTCACGCTGATAAGCTGCTTCTAATAAATGTGTTACAAAATTGTGATAATAAGTACGTGATATAATCGAAGCGATTACCCAACGTTTAAATTTTGGATCATCGGATTCGGCCAATAAATAATTTGCCATCAGCATCTCGTTCATTGTGCTTGGGGCTTCAACAAAATATAAAGAGCAGCTTTCATCAAATATATTTGTATTTTGGTGAGCAAGATGGAAGTGACCGGCATGACCTAATTCATGTGCCAGCACAAATACTTCTGTCATCTTTGAAGTCCATGAAATTAAGATAAACGGATTCACCTGATACGGGCTTGCGCAGAATGCACCAGTTGACTTCCCTTTATTCTGTACGAAGTCAATCTGGCGTTTGTCATATGCATCATTTACCATCTGCATATAATCTTCACCCATAATCGAAAGCGCTTTTTTAATATAATCACGAGATTCTTCTACAGTAATTTCTGGTTCAAAGGTATCATCTAAAGAAACCTTTAAATCTTCAAATTTCATTTGTTCTAAACCATTAACTTTTTGCAGTAACTTTGCATATCGGCGCATATGTGGCGCTAGTTCAGTTGTGATTAAATCGATTTGACGATTATATAGTTCACGAGTAACCTCTTGTGGTTGTAATAAATAATCAATCACTGAATCATATCCACGTAGTTCAGATTCGATTTTTTCCTGTTGAACGACCATATCGTAAGTTTTTGCTGTTGTATTTTCATATTTTTTTAACGTATCAGAGAATTTTCTGAATGCATTTCTTCGAATTTCTGTATCTGCATCAACTTCCAGTTCTCCTTCAAATGAAACGTAGCTCATCGGAATCTCTTTACCATGCGCAGAAAACGTTCCGAAATCAATATCCAGCATCTTAGTCGTGTCATAAAGGTTATAAGGGGCGCTAAATACTGGTGAGAAAGATGCAAGTGTCTTTTCAACTTCTGGATGTAATTGATGCGGTTTACGCGCGATTAGCTTTTCCAGATAACGTTGATACGCTGGAGTTTCATCTTTTAATTTATTTAAAATTTCTGTATCAATAGCAAGAATCTCTGACTCTACGAAAGACAGTAAGCTTGCAATCGTACCATAACTATTCACATATTTACTGTATAGTTTGCCTGAAGTATCATCTGTCTGGTCAACACTAAACAATAAGGAAGCATAACTGCCTAAGTGATCCAGTTCTTTTTTAATTGCAGCATATTTATCTAAAGCAGATTCAATCTTACTAGTATCAGAAAGTGTCCCTGCGTATTCTTGATTGAATTGCTTCGTTCTTGCGATTGTTTTCTCAAGTTGCACATAAAATGCATCATTTGAGTCAAATAATGTAGATAAATCCCAAGTTTGTTCAACTGGAACTTCATTTCTTTTCGGTAAACTCATATACATTCTCCTTTTGTCATTAAAGATTCATCCATTATAGATGTTAATATTTTTATTATACGCTTTATTATGAATTTTTAGAAATCTTTTTAACAAAAGTGTTTTTCGTAAAATATTAAGTTTTTTTCTAAAGTTCTAAAGATTTCTTTAAATGATAAGAAATTTACCGAATATTGATTTTATATTTATAATTATAGGGTATAATAAGTTTTGTATTTTATATTTTGTATTTTCTAAAATTGATAAAGGATAAGAGAGTGATAAAATGATGACATTAAATACAATCAACTTCTATGAAATTCCGAACTTCCTATTAATCACTATTGTAGGGATGCTTGTTATCTCGTTAATCTTTGGATTAGCATTAGGTAGATTTCTTTTTGCACCGATCATTACGTTTTTATTATTAGCAATTGTGGCGTTTATACTACCTAACTTTTACGATATTACTTACCAACCTTTACTTGGATATGCAGGCTTTTTAGCGGTTATTTCATTATTGCTAAGCATTTTATTCTGGTATATGACGAAAGATTATCGCAAGAACAGAAAGTTAAAACAAAAAGCAAAATTAGAACAACGTAAATATGATGAAAATCAAAACCGTGCTGAGATGGAATCGGTAAAGCATCATGAAAACAAATTAAATCGTTAAAAGCTTAAAGAAGCGGTCAGGAAATCTCCTGACCGCTTTATTTTATATTGTAATCAAATATTTACATTTTATTAATAAATTTTATTCGTGGTTTACATCATTACATTAAAATTTAATTTGTACATATTAAATATCCTAAAGAATAAATTTTGAGGAGAATGTCATTATGAAAAGTGTAGGCAAAGTTATTAGTACTTTAGCGTTAACATCATTACTAGCAACACCTATTGCTGATGCACAATCAGTAAACAATTATGGACCAAATAGCAAGATTAAAGTTTCTCAATTAGCTCGCTATGATTCAAAGACTGAATTCGGTGAAAGCGGTACTGAAATTGTAAGTTATGATCCACAATACAAACAAGCATACTCAATTAACGGTGCATTAAATGCAGTTGATATTATAGATATGTCTAAATTATCAAAAGGGAAATTCACATTAAAGAAACGTATCTTATTAAAAGACCTTGGTATTGAAGGTAGTGATATTACAAGTGTCGCAGTGAATAAGAAATATCACTATATCGCTATCAGTATTCCTGCAAAAGAAAAAACAGACAATGGACGCGTTGCATTTTTAGATAAAGACGGTAAATTAATCAGTAAGGTTACTGTTGGGGCATTGCCAGATATGTTAACCTTCACGCACGATAGCAAGAAATTAATCGTTGCTAACGAAGGTGAACCGAATGATGCTTATACTGTTAATCCGGAAGGTTCTGTATCTTCAATTAAAGTCAATGCACTAGGTAAAGTAAAACAATCAGCAGTTAAGACAGTTAAATTCTCTAAAAAGATGATTCCAATTAACTTACGTCATCTTGGCCGTACTGCTGAAGAAAGCTTCTTAAATCTTGAACCAGAATATGTAACGATAGATGATAAAAATGAATTTGCATATATTACGATTCAGGAGCGTAATGCGATCGCAAAGTTTGATCTTAAAAAAGATAAATTCGTAAAAGTAAGAGGACTAGGCTATAAATCATATTTAAAGCATACAATTGATGTTTCTGATAAAGATAAAAAGATTAATATGAAAAATTATCCGTTACTTGGTATGTATCAACCTGACGGTATTGCTCAAATGACGATAAAAGGTAAAACTTACTTATTAACAGCAAATGAAGGGGATTCACAGGATTACGAAGGATATAGTGAAGAAACTAGAATTGCAGATATCGCTGGTCAATATGATTTAAATAGTAAATATTTAAAAGGTACAGATATTAAAGATTTAGAAGATGACAAGCATCTTGGACGTCTTAAAACAACAACTGCTCAAAGTTTTGTTAATAAAGAAGGTAAATTCATTGTTCCTGTAACATTTGGTGGACGTTCATTCTCAATTCGCAATGCGGGTAATTTAGGATTAGTGTATGATTCAGGATCAGATTTTGAATCAATTACTGCAAAAGCAAATAAAGATACATTCAATTCACATCAGGAAGAACTTGGTAAAATTGAATTTGACTCAAGAAGTGACGATAAAGGTCCAGAGCCAGAATCAGTTATAACTGGCGTTATCAATGGTAAAACGTATGCATTTATTGGTTTAGAAAGAACTGGTGGAATTATGGTTTATAACGTTTCAAATCCGAAGAAACCTGTATTTGAAACATATTTCAAAGCAAATGATAATGGCGATATTTCACCGGAAGGTTTAACATTTATCGATGCGAAACATTCTCCGACAAAACAACCGGTATTACTTGCAAGTCATGAAATGAGCGGAAAAATTGCTGCTTATGAATTAACGGCTTTAAAGTAAATGTAATTAATTATTTATAATTGAAACATGTATACATTAATAATGGAAAGAATAGAAGATACTACGAAATAGGTAGTATCTTTTTCTTCTGCATACAACTTCCGATAATATATATTATGTAAACTAAAATATTGAATAAAGACATCATATAATACTATATATACATTTATATTATATGATGCCTTATTTTGTACTTAAGATTAATTATTCAATTTTTATATCTTAATGATTAATTCGGCTCACTAATTTTATCCGGTCCTTTTTGTAATACAATATTTTCTGTCGTTTCTAATTCATCTTCTGACTGATTATTTTTATTTCGTTTACGTTGTTTTAATTCACTTAATTTTAATCTCGTTTTTAATGCGGCTTGATATACAGCATATTTAGGTTTATTGATTGGCTTAATAAAGTCTCCAACAAGTTCTTCAATTTGAGCGTTAAATCCACGTTTAAATCGATATACACCGTAATCTTCACCAGATTCACTGAAATCACCAGATACACCATAGAAGTTATAGCGATCAAATCCATGTTCAAAACAATAATTGATCATATACCAGTGCATTGCATATGGTCCCATGAATTTATTATATTTCTCACTAGAACCGCCAGAGAAATAGTTCACTTCGAAATGGTTTAAGAAAAACATACCAGCTGCTAAATTAAGAATATTACCATCAGTTTTACGTAATGTACTCATCTCTAATAATTCGTCTTGCATGTGATTGATTTCACGATCTAACTGTTCAATCTTCTTCATCTGCTTATCTGATTTATTTTCATTTGCCATCATCTGATCACGTTTTGATTCAGATGATGTAATATCATTCGATAATTTCTCAATATATTCATTAAGATCAATATATGCTAACGGTAATAGTACTTTATCTTCATAATATTGATGGAATCCTTCAAAATAACGATCTGGACGAGCAATAAAACCAGCGCGTTGTTCCGTTTCACGATATAGATCTAAAAATACATCTAATTCATCTTTACCAAGCAGTCGGATTTTCACGCCGTATTTTTGCGCTTTTTTCACATTACGTTTACGTTGTGAATCAAATTGTTTCATTATAGAAGCTGGTGTTTCACCTTGAAGGTATAACACACTCATCCATCTGACCTGTGTGTCCATTGTATACCCTACTGAGAAACCGGTATGTTTATAGCCAAGCGATTTTAACTGTTTAATAATCGCATCGTTTGTGCCATGTTCTTCTTTATAATTCACATCTTTATCGTACATTTTATATATCCAGTATGGATCTAGTTTCACATATAAAGCCTGATGTGTTTTTAAATATGTATCCAGCGATTTGAAGTAAAAATCAACAAGCTCTGAATTCTTATAGTTCATGACTGGACCACGGTTTGAATAATAGAAATAACTTCCGAATGTCGGTATTTTAGAAAATAGACTGGCAGCAATGACTTCGCCTTCTGCTTTAATACCTAGTAATACGACTGGATAACCGTCAGCTTCTCTATTCTTTATGTTTTCCTGCAGTTGAAAATAGTGACTCATTTTAGTTGTATTCCAAATAAAATCAGTATATTCTGCAACCGTCAACTCAGTGAATTCCATGAAAATCTTCCCTTCAAATCTTATTTACGCATTTTCTTCATCGTTTCGTATACTTTGTAAACCGGTTTATTGATCGGCAATACAAAATCTCCGATATATTCAATAACGTCGGCATTAAATCCTTTTTTAAATTTGATTACTCCAGCGTCTTCTGCATCTTCCGTGAAATCACCACTGATACCATAGAAGTTATAACGATTAATGCCCGTTTCCATGGCATACTTTATCATATCCCATTGAATCGCATAACTACCTGCAAAATGCCTGAATTCATTTGATGTACCACCTGCAAGATAAACGACCTCAAATGGATTGATTAAATAGAATGCAGCAGCAATCGGTAAAGTATCACCATGTTTTTGCTGTAAAGCTTTTGCTTCAGCGAGTTTTTCTTTAATTGCTGTTAATTGATTTTCGCTTGTTGTCAGTACATTTTTCCATTTCTTCGTATCAGGCTTTTTCTGAAGTTCTGTTTTAGCTTTTTCGATTTGAGCTTGTACATCAACTTCTTCAGCAATGAGCTCAGGTATATATGTAGAAAAATCAATATATGCGAGCGGCATTCTCACACGATCTCCGAAATATTGTAATCGATTTTTATAGAATGCATCATCTCTATCAACAAACTCTTTTTTTCCACTCGTATCATTCATAAACTGTCTGAAGATATGCAGTTCATCTATTGAGAGATCACGTACCTTTATACCGTTTTTAATCACTTTTTTGATATTACGTTTACGTAGGCTATCCATATTGTTCATTACTTCTTTTTCCGACAAACCTGCAGTATTTAGCACCGAATGCCAGCGAATTTGATGAATTGGATCGAAACCAGTCGTAAATCCTTGGTGTTTAAAGCCTAATGTTTTTAAATTTTCAAAAATATCTTGTGTATCATAGCTTTCTATCACTTTGCCATCATGATCTCTCAGTTGATATGGCACATATGGATCGATTCTAAGATGAAGTGCTTTATGACGCTTTAAATAACGTTCTAATTCCTTGAAAAAGAATGTCACAAGCGCTTTATTGTGAAAGTCCATGACCGGACCTCGATTTGAATAGAAGTATTTGAACGCTTTCATCACAGGTACAGCGGTGAAAAGACCTGCTGCAATGATATTTTCATTATCATCTGTAACGCCTACAAGATGTACTTCAGCACCTTCTGCGATTTTCAAATCATAGTTAACTGCCATCTGCGTAAAATGACTATATGTCTGTTTATCTGTAAATTCTCCGAAAGCTTCTCTTGATAAGTTTATAAATTTCATGATGATTCTCCTTATTCGAATGAACACTATTGTTCATTAATCTCATGCACCATAATAACATAAAAGCGTCTATTTAATCACTTCATAGCATTAATGTTTCAACTTTAATGAAGATTTAAATGAAATTTACACTAAATTTGACTAACATAAATTTATATTAAATATATGTACATTACTTATTTTCTACTATACTTATTTTCTACTATACTTATTTTCTACTATACTTATTTTCTACCATTAACTTTATATTGTTACTTTAATTATTTCATGTATGCTATAATTCGTTTAAATAAACGAACTGGAGGTATGAAATGTTATCTTTATTCGTAATGGATGTTTCAGGAAGTACAAAATACGATAATTCTGAAGCGATTAGTAATGCATTAGTAAATTTAACCGATGAAATTGAACAGTGGACTAAGGACGTATCATTTAAGTATATTAATTTTCGTATGGGTGATGAATTGTTTTTTGTAAGCGATAGTCTGTCAGCAACCCTTTTAACAAGTTACTATATAAAGTTATTATGGCCATATAAATCACAACCGATTAAATTCGGAATTGCTGCGAGTAATGAAGAAATACCTACCGGAAACCTTGAACATTGGAATGCACCGATCATTAAACAGGCACGACGAAATTTAACTCAAATTAAACAGTCAGATATTACAGATTTTCATTTAACGATTGAAGAACAGGATGTTACGGTTATCAACAACGTATTATATCCATATTTAACTGAAATCGTTCATAATCATTCTGAAATGCAGCAACAAGTGCTGCTGCTCTCCTATGTGTATGATCAGCAAAAAGAAATTGCGCAAGTCCTTGGTAAAGGTCTATCAACCATTTCAGAACATTTAAAGAAAAGCCATAAAAAACAGTTAATGCTTATAGAAGCGGCATTAAAAAAACTCGACAACGATAATCATATTTCTTTACACGTCACGAATACTTTTAAGGAGTACGCATTATGCTGAAAATTATTTTAATTGCGATATTTATACTATTATTTATTATGTCAGGTCCTATCATTAAATGGATTTTAACGGCGATGAGTGAAACAAAGACGAAGCAGTCAGATAACGTAGGATTAATGATTGGTTATATTGAAAGGCTACTGATCCTGATGTTTATCGCTTTTGGTGAATATACAGCGATTGGACTTGTTATCGCCAGTAAATCGATACTTCGGTTTAATGACCTTAAAGATGATAAACCAAATAACAATTTAGAGAAGATTGATAAGACAAGTGAATATATATTACTTGGGACGATGCTAAGTTTACTTATTGGTGTTTTACTCGGATTAATTTTAAGAAATCTCTTACTTTTGAAATAAACCACATGAGACATTACCCCATGTGGTTTATTTTTTATAATACTTTTACAAATGCTTCTGCGACTTCTACACTTGATTGAGGATTTTGGCCGGTCACGAACTTCTTATCTGTTACAACGTGTGATGTGAAATTCTCACCTACGACAAAGCGTCCACCTTGTTTTTCTAACTCTGATTGTAATGCAAATGGAACAACTTCATCTAGTTTCATCGCACTTTCCTCGTTATTCGTAAATCCAGTAAGTTTAACACCGTCTATTAAGTAGCTGCCATCTTTAAGTTTAGCACCGACAAAAGCACTTGGACCATGACAAACAGCTCCAATTGCACGACCATCTTCTTTGTAGAATGCAAGGATGTTCTGTAAATCCGGATCATTAGGTAGATCATACATCGTACCATGTCCACCCGGAATAAATACACCATCATAATTTTCAAATACAACGTCTCTCAATTTTAGAGAGTCTCCTAATTTCTTAACGACATCTGCATATGTCTTCGTCTCATCATTGGCTACAGAGTTTGGATCCAGTGGAATTGCGCCACCTTTTATAGAAGCAAAATCAACTGCGATATTATTTTTCTCAAAAATTTTATATGGTGCTGCAGCTTCTTCTAACCATAGTCCTGTTGGTGTGCCATCACTAAACTTCTCTTGATTTGTCAGTACCATTAATACTTTTTTTGTCATAAATAAAACACGCCCTTTCTCATGTAGTAACCACATTATAACGAAAAAGGACGTGTGTCTCAAAATATTCAACTTATATTTATCAGAAAATTCTAAATTTACATTTATACTAAATTACATCACTCAATACATATTGATAAATTAACTTTTCGGTATTTTCAAGTGAAGTTTTATGTGTACGTTCCATCGCATGGCTGGATTCAATACCAGCACCGAATAGACCATGTTTAACATCATAACCAGCGCTCATTGCAGCACTCGCATCACTACCGTAATACGGATAAATATCAACTTTATAATCAATTTCGTTGTCTTTACATAGCTGAACGAGATGTTGTTTCAATTGATAATGGTAAGGACCTGAACTATCCTTTGCACATATCGATACCGTATATTCGTCAGAGGCTTGTCCATCACCTAATGCACCCATATCAACAGCAATATATTCTACAACTTGTTCCGGAACATTAGAGTTACCACCATAACCGATTTCTTCATTATTTGAAAAATAGAAATGTGTTGTATGTGGTAATTCAATATTTTCAGCTTTTAAATGACGTAACAGCTGGATAAGCATCGCCGCACTTGCTTTATCATCTAAATGACGTGATTTAATAAATCCGGATTCTGTAATTTCACACCTTGGATTGAACGTGATAAAATCTCCGACACTGATACCTAATTTTTCAGTATCTTCCTGAGACTTTACGATTTCATCAATACGAACTTCCATATGATCCTCATCACGTTTAATATCACCAGCGTTACGATAAACATGGACGCTGGTCTCATGCAGACAGATTGTTCCCGTATACACTTTATCATTTGTATGAATTTCACAGTATTCACCTTCAACAGCATTCCATCTGAAACCACCAACCATTGATAAACGTAAACGTCCACTCGGTAGAATCTCTTTAACCATTGCACCTAAAGTATCAACATGTGCCGTTAAGTATTTATGACGTGTATCATCTTTACCGGGCACAGAAATCAATACCCCACCCTTATTCGTTTGTTGTACTTCGTAACCTACTGAAGATAACGTTTCTGTCACATATTCAATCGCTTTAAATGCAAAACCTGAAGGACCTGGAATATTTACTAAACGCTCAATCTCTTGCATCGTGCTATTTACATCTGGATACATTTTCATTCTCCTTTTCAAATTTACTGATAATTTAATCTTATCTGATAATGAAGGGGAGTACAATGGTTGATAAGAAAAATACAAAAACTTTCAGTTAACTGGAAGTTTCCTTTCGTATTTATTTTTATACATATTCATATATAATAGTATTAATAGAAATTACCAGAAAATTTTAAAAAATGAGGTAAAGTATGATTAAGATATCAAATGAGGATAATCAATATAATTTTGAAAGCTTGTCACAGCAAGAAAAAGAAAATTTATTCGAATCAATGTTAGAAAATATTGGAACAACTGATGGATATTTAAGAGACAATATTTATTTAATGAGACTTGTAGAAATGCTGGAGAGTGAACCATTTACCAATGAAAAACTTATTGCTTATACTGAAATATGTTTAGAGCAAATCAAATATGGTTTAGGTGAGATTAATTCTGATTCTGTATTCAAAAGAAGCTTTAGTGCACTCGTGTTATACTATTTAGCTGTTATAAATCAGCAACGTAACTTTCTGTCTAATGATTTAAAGCAACAAATAATTCACGAGAGTATATATATATTTAAGAATGAACAAGATATTAGAGGATACGTCGAAGGTAAAGGATGGGCTCATAGTATTGCGCATTACTCAGATTTAATTGCAGGTTTAGTAACAAGTGATTTCTACGACTCAAAATATAATGATGAAATATTAGATGTTCTGAATATCAATCTTCAAAAATTAAATGTTGATAAATCGTGTTATATTGATGATGAAGAAGAACGAATGCTATTTATTGTATTTGCGATGCTTGATCAACAACGTATTTCTGAAGAAGCATATATTAACTGGTTGAATAATAGTAATAAACTAATGTTAAATCAAACTTCAAAGAATCTAGAAGGATTCAGAATAAGAACTAATTATAAACATTTCTATCAAAGTATGTACTTCAGAGCTAAAGGAATGGGTAAATATAAAAAGCTGGTGAAACAATTAGAGGTAATGATTAATGACTTATTTGTAGAAATGTTTGTGAAATAAAGAGTGAGTTATAGTGTGAACCAAACAAGGACACTGATAGAAACTTATCAGTGTCCTTTATTCTCTCATGTTATATAAAAATTGTTATTTAAATGAAAAATTTATTTTGTGTCCCTTTTATCATTTCTATACAAGCTGTTCATCATAAGTACTGATCCAATAATTACGATCACAAACACAACTACACTCATTGTATATGGGTTTAAATATGTACCAAGGATCAAAGATCCATTTGATAATAGCTGTGCACCACTGAATGTGAATGAACTGAATGTATTATAGGTACCTCGTTTTTCTTTTGGTATTAGTGTCAGCATTTCAGCACTTTTAATCGGTGCAAATATCATTTCGCCAAATGTAGCAATAAGCACAGCTATGATAATCAGCCACCACATATTTGCAGAAGTAAGTACTGCATATCCTATTGCATACATCAATAGTCCAAATCCTAGAATTCTACTTACTTTAAACTTCTCTAACCACTTACCAACTAATAAAGAAAATGTAATAACGGTAATTGTATTAGCGAGGTTAATGATTGTAAACATTCTAACACCGGTAATTTCAAAGCCGGACAAGTAAATTGTATCAAAGTTTTTATGTAATCTAACAGCAACGTAAGTACTTGTCATGAGCTCCACAGTTGCAATAAACATCGTACCGATTACCATTAATACGAATCGTTTATCTTTAACGACAGTCTGATATGCAATGAACAAATCTACAAATACATTTTTATGTTCTTTTTTACGGATAAAGCTGTTTGTTTCTTCAATATATTTCATATATAAGAAACTTAATAACAGTGCCACCATCGCTGAAGCAAAGAATAACCAGCTTTTATGTTCGTTATAGAATAGCCCACCGAGAAGTGCGCCTATTGCCAGTGATAAATTGATCAGCCAGTAATCCATCCGATATAATAATTTCTTATTTTCATCTGTTGCTGAATCCTGAACTAGTGCACTCATAGAAGGTCTGCGAAATGCACTGAATATCGTAAAGAGTATAAATGTCATCATAAATAGATAAATCCATGAGTTGACAACGGTGAGCCACATAAATATTAGCGATAATGCTTCAGTAAATGAACCAAATATCAGCATCTTTTTCCTCGGGAATTGGTCGACTAAGTAACCTCCCCAAATATTACTGATAAACTGGACAAAGACGATTGATGCTAAAAACAATCCAGCGAATCTTGCATTCAGCTGATCAGTTAAATATAGTGCAATAAATGGTAGTGTCGCACTATAAGTACAGCGATTGACAAATGAACCCCACAATCTGAGCTGTATATTGATTGGTAAGTCACGAACTCTCATTTTCATTCCCCCTAACTTTCTACATATGATAAAGTAGACTTAATGATTTAAAAATGGACAATATTTTATTTCAGTCCACTTTTAGGAGGAGCTATGGAGCATTTATTACTGTCTTTCTATAATTTGAAGACTACAGCATTTCATCAATCATCTGTCAGTGAACAGTTAAATGTGAGCCAGAAGCATTTATCCAGAAGTTTAAAAAGGTGGCAGGATAGTGGTTATCTCACTTTTAAGAGTGCACGTGGTCGCGGGAATCAATCAACGGTTCAATGGTTCGTGGATATCGATACATTATATTTCAATAAGGTGAATGCAATGCTAACACCATATCAATTATCAGATGCTATTCAATATTTAACATGGGACTGGTCTGTTCATCATAAACAGATGCTGATTACGAAAGCGAATCAATTACTCGGGGTATCTACAGTTGATATAGACAGATTAGTTGTTAAGAAGCGCTACGCCCCACTCTATTCTCATCCTTTAGAAGTGGTCGATATCAATAGCGCCAATATATTGAGTAATGTTTACGACACGTTAGTCGCTTATGATAAACATTCGGATCAGTATCATTTTAAGATAGCACAGCATATCGATTTTTATGATGATTATGCAGTGATATATTTACGGAAGAATATTTACTTTCATGATGGTACTCAAGTGACTGCTGAAGATATTAAACGATGTCTGAGTCATGCGATAGCGTATCAGGAGACGAAAGTGTTATTAAGTCCAATTGTTTCAATTGAAGTGCTTAATAAACTTACAGTTAAAGTATATTATCACGATTTTCCATATTTCAAAGATGTATTATGTAAGGTAAATCTTGCAATCTATAAGCAGGATAAGCAGCAAATTATTGGTACAGGACCATTTTATATCGCAATGAATAATGAATTTCAAACGACTTTAAAATCTTTTAATCAGTATTATGGCTATCAATCATATCTTGATGAAGTTGAATTAATTTATATACCGAAGCTTAAAGAAACTAACTTTACATTAAGTGATAGTGATACGTTCCAGCATATCGAAGTAACAGATGGTTTTTATTATGTGCTGTCACTCGCTCAAAATAAGTTATCTGATCTTCAGAAAGCAACTGTGCATTACTTATTTCAGCAGTCCGTTCATCATGTTAAAGATATACACACAAGTAAAGAAACCTCTTATATTCTGAAAGATCAGCCACTTTCACTTAAATCATTAAATAAATTAGAAGATCATTTCTCTATTACCATTGTCTATCCGAGCTATATCGAAAAAAAGATGCTCCAGTTTAAAAGATATTTAAAGCGATACAATATAGAAGCGGTATTAAAACCTATCGATATTATGACTTCTTTTAAAAGTGAAATAACAATTGAGGGGGATATCTATATCCATGGTATGTTCTTTAGTGAAGCGGAAACCTTTGAATATTTTACACTGCTCTATCAAAATAAAACGATGCATCGCCATTTATCACAACAATTTCCTTTGTTGAGTGATTATTATGCTACATATATCACAACAGCTACTCGTGAGTGGAATGAACTGAATCATGCGATTAATCAGTCGTTATTTGAATCACATACACTCTACCCTATCTTCAACATTACTCAAGAAGTTAAAGTACCAAATAGCATACATAATGCAAAAGTGACTACTGCTGGATTCTATAACTTTTCAGAGCTTGTGATTAAACGATAAAAAAAACTTTCAGGTCTCCTGAAAGTTTTTGTTTTTATGAATTTTGATTACTTTTTAAGATTTTCTATTTTCTTTTTAAGTTTGATAACATCCTGTATATTTACGTCAGGATCAATTATCATTTGTTCTAATTTATATTCTAATAGTTGTAAATTACTATTGTCAGGGGTTTGATAGTTTTTCTGTTTTGTGTCATCTAATAATTGTTGTTGTTTTATGACAAATTTATTCTTTGTCGTATTATTTATGAATTGCTCATCATGAGATACAATCAGAAAACTACCAGGATAATCTTTTAAGAAATGCTCTAATGCTTGCAATGTAGAAACATCCAGAAAATTTGTCGGTTCATCCAAGATTAACAGATCATAATCACCGAGTATTAACTTTATGATTTGTAGTCTGACACGTTCTCCGCCAGATAAAGAATTAACAATTTGATTCAATCTCGAATAATCAAATCCTAATGCAGCAAGTACATTTCTAATAAGCATATCGTCCTGTACTGATGTATTTCGTACATTTTCAAATATATTTTTCTGTTCATCTAACGTCGTTAAATTTTGCGCAAAATAGCCTATTTTTAAATTGGGTTTATAGTAGCCATTTAATTGCTTTTCAATTAACCGTCTAATAAAAGTTGTCTTACCACTCCCATTAGGTCCTGTTATTGCAATTTTATCCCCTTGAACTAGCTTGAAGATGCCCGATTGAAATAATAGATGATTTTCAATGCTAACGGAAAAATTATCTAAATGAATTAACGTAGCACCTGACTGTTTTAATTTACCTATTGCTTTAATCTTAAATTGTTTGTCACTCAGAGGCTTTTCTACTTTTTCTATTTGTTCCATTCGTTTTTGCAGCACTTTACTTGATTTAGCGATTGCTTTTTCCTGACTGTCATAAGCACCCATTCTTGAGTTGACTTTATAGTCGGAAATACTAATATTCTTCTTTCTTTTTTTAAAGTTTGAGGCATGTTTATTTCTTTCAATTGATTCTTGCTGGAGTTGATTAATTTTCTTTTGATACTGTTCATATTCTTTTAATTGCTGCTCATATTGTTTCTTTTTTTGTTCATCGTAATCATCATAGTTACCAGTATATATATTAAGTTTTTTCTCATCTATTTCTAATATTTTTTGTACTGTTTGATTGAGTAATGATCTGTCATGACTCACGATTATCATTGTTCCTTGAAATTGATTGATTTGATTGATGAGCCACTTGATATTGTTCATATCTAAATTAGTGGATGGCTCATCAAGTAACAATAAAGCACTATTGCTATTAAATGCATCAAGTAAGTAACTTTTCGTTTGTTCCCCACCTGACTGGATCGTTATTTCTTTCAATTGCGGAACATATTTTGTTTGAAACGGATTAGTTATTACACCTGAATATGAAGTATCTATTTGGGCAATCATTTTAAGTAAAGTTGATTTTCCACAACCATTTTTACCGATTAAGCCAATCTTATCTCCTTGGTTAATCTTTAATTGGTCTATTTTGAATAAAGTAATATCTTTAACTTGTTTATTAATATTATGAAATTGTAGCATCATGTCATTCTTCCTTTCATCTTTTAATATATGAAAGTCCAAATGATGATATTAAAAAAGGACACAGTAATCCTGTCATCACAAATTATCATATTGTATTCAATATCATCATTTGGATTTATAGAATTACCATGACCTTTTACCTCGTTATCTTAGATTGATGTAATTATACCATATTTGTATTTGGTTGCTACAAAACAAATAAAATAGATTTATATTAATGCGTCTTCAATTGCTGTGTCGCAATTTCCAGCATTCTTATATTTAAAGCATATTGTTCAGTAATTAAGTTATATACGCCGTCTTCTGATAATACACCAGTTGGGATATCCTGATACGTACCAGATTCATTTGATAGATCTACATCACGCATATACTCTTCACTACCATAATAATCTTTTAAGGCATTATATTCTGCGCTATTTGCTTCCAATTGATCTAATAACGCATTCATCTTTTCTACAATTTCACTTGTTTCATTTAAGACTTTCTCATAACGGACTACATCTTCTTTCATTGTATTCACCTCATGTTGATATATATTAACAATTTATGTCTATTATACGTTTGATGGATGAATAATTCCAGAGAGACGGTAATAGTTTGCTAAATATTTTTAAAGCAAGTTTACGTTATTAAATATAATCAGTATTAACTTATTTAAAGTGGATTGTAATGAAAATAAATACTCTTCATACTGTTTTTGATTGTTCATTATAAATAGCATCCATTTATACAACTAGTGCACCTCAAAAGTTAGATTTTAAGTCTGATTTTTGAGGTGCACTTAATTAAATTTTTTTCTTTTTTCTATAGCAATATTAATCCATTCTTTGAACGCTTTACAAGCATCAATGTCTTGTTTTTCTAAATCACTTAAAATTTGTTTAGTATCTATGGTGTCAAAATCTTGTATTAATAAATATATAGAATAGTTTCTATTATCAAATGATTGATAATCTAGTGCTCGATTGTATAACAGTCCTTCTTTACTTATACAATACACTCTGGTTTTATCTTCAAATTCTATTATTTGAGTATCTTCATACCTCATAGGATCTAAGGGTTCTGACATAATCTGAACAGCTACTTTTAATGGTTCGTACTCATATATTGTTTCTTTTTTAAAACCTAATTCAAGTAATATTTCTGCCAATCTAATACTAGATGTGGTGACAAAATCTATATCGTGTGTTGTATATTCACTATGTGTATAAATCTCCATAGCTAATCCACCAACAATAATGGGTTTATCATTTATTTGTGTAACTTCTGTTTCCAAGACTTTAGTTATGATGTGAGCAACTTTTAACATTCTCTGTACTAAAGGTTGACAGCTTTCAATTCTTTCTAAATCTAATTTAGCTTGTCTAATAGTGTAATGCATACTCTTTTTCTTTCATACGTTTCAATTGTTCTTTTTTACCATCGATACGTTTAGCATCATAGTTTCTTTGTCCAATATCAAAGTTTTTATCTACTTCTTTCATAGCTAATATAACTTTTTCTCTTTTATCTAGTGCATTTTTTGTGAGTTCACTATATTTAACTAATTTCATATACATCATCCTTTCTGTATACTATGTATAAATATTGTACATTCAATATAGTAAAATGTAAACTTAACAAATTTCATAAAATATCACATACTATATATTTTATAGATTTGATATCATCTTATATCATGTTATTTTAGATAGTTTTCTCAAAGTGTCAAACTCAGTTATATCAAGGGTTTCAGCGTTCACATGTAAAAAATCATTTTCGACGAGTTGGCGAAAGTGGCAACAGTTTGCCGAATTTTTTTATAAATTAAACTCTGTCTTTTTATTTATTACTAGATGTTTTAATTGAGTTATAGTTTTATATACTTCTATATTATTCTCCTTAAATTCTTTGGCTTTATCTTCTAAAATATTATCAGTAAATTTTTGGCCATTTCTTAATAACATTTCATAAAATATATCATTAATATTGTTGTTTATTGTAGGTATTTTTAGATTAGAGTCTTTTAATAAAATGTCAATGTATTTTGACAATGTAATTTTCTTAGTTATCAATTCATGATATAGGTATTGTGAACTTAATAACTTATCTTTAATATCCTCCACATCTTTTGAAGTATAGTCTCTTCCGTCAAGTATATTTATCATCTTAACACAATGGAAGTAATACTCAGATAATTTATCCTCAAAACTCTGAATTTCCTTTAAAAATAAATTTATATCTTCTATAGTTTGCTGCTTTTTTATTTGTAAATTTAAAAGCCTTATTTGCTCGTTACTTTGTAAATGAGCTACATAAATAACAGCTAAAGTACCTATAAAGCCCCCAAGCATACTACCCCAAAACTGAAGCCAGCTATTAGCGTCTGCTGAAGTGTACCCTACTAATTGCTTGGGCCACGTAATAAGTAAACCTGTTATATATGATGTTACTAACATAGCTACTATTGACATAAATATTATTAATAGCCACGGTATTCCTTGCTCTTTTTCCTTCTCATTACTCACCTGTTAAGCCTACTCTCCTATTGTTTTATGTGCTCTGAATTAAGTAACCCGTACACGTTTTGATTTAAGTAATTATTATCTGTTTTTAGTACCTCTCTTAATTTACCTTCGAGTTTGAAATTAAATTTTTCAGCTAATCTACAGCTAGCAATGTTATTTTCATAAATATACAGCTCTATTTTATTCAATTTAAGTTGCGAAAAACTATATTCTAATACTGTGTTCAAAGCTAATGTCATAATTCCTTTAGAGGAATATTGTTCATCTATAAAGTAACCTATCTCACCTAATTCATTATCCATATCAATTTCATTGTAACCAATCATTCCACAAAGTTTATTTTCGTATACAATTGCAAACCATGCTGGTAGATTATTAAGTTCATTTTTCATGCTTATTCTTAACTTTAAACTTTCTTCTGCTTGATTTTTTAAATCATCTTTATCCATCCAATTCAGTGCTTCTAAAAAATGATAATAATTTCTATTTAAAAGTTCATAAAAATTTTTACTATCCTCTATTTTTAATTCCCTTAATATTAATTTTGAGTTTATGTCTATTCTCATCAAATCAACCTACTCTCCTATTAGTTATATAAATTATACAATTTTAGACAACAAAAAACACCCGCATAATTATATGTGAGTGTGATGAGATAAAAGACGGCAATCTCCCTTATCAATCCCTATTACATCAATAGAATGATTAAAGATGCTATTTAGCTTCATAATGCTCTGTCTGATTTGCCTGTAGTGGATATGATAACTAAGAAGATAACCTTTCGTGTGTTGAGACACACTCACATATCATTATTAGTTCAAGAGGACATACCTCTTAACTCTATTATGGAGCGTGTAAGACATCATGACTCAGCAACAACCACAGCAATTTATACTCACGTTACTCAAAATATGCAAGACAAAACAAGAGATTTATTAGAGAACATTTTGGCCTGATTTTTCAGTTTTTAGCATAGTTTGGCGAATTTCTGCCGAATATTTTAATATTTCAACACAAATAAACCCCTAAAGTCTTATAGCTATAGGGGTTTATATCATATTTATGCCTTATGACCAGCGATAAGACCATTTCGCTTCATCGCCGTGCCTTGCTCTGTATACGAAACTGCACGCAAGACGCTATTCTTCCCAAAACGTATCTTTAGCTGATCTACCGTCTTTTCCAGTCTCTCTTGTTTCTCACGTTCAAACTCATCGACAAAGAGCGATAACTGACGATCTTCCTCACGAATAAAGTTCGTAAGTGAAATATTTACGGTACGATACATACGCTTCTTATCACACAACTGCATCATAAATCCCCACACAACCTGAAAGATATCAGCGGTTAAATTCGTCCCTTCAGATAAAGTGTAACTTTTATTCACTTTCCCTTCATCACTATAGCCAACAGTAAAAGAAATCGTACGTGCAATCATATTGTCGGCACGTAATCTGAATGTTACTTCTTCAACATGTTCTAACACGACAGCACGTAGTTCATCGAAACGGTAATCACGCATTAAAATCTGACTTTTATTAATAGAGGGTTTATAAATATGATGTTTCTCTCGGATTAAACTTGAGTCGATGCCATTCGCATGTAAATGCAGGTCTACTCCGATAATACCGAAATCGCGCTTTAAATAATGATGAGGATAATTAGCAAGCTGACCAATCGTGAATATTCCCTTTTGATTGAGTTTCTTCTCGGTGCGACGATTAATTCCCCAGAACTTACTTAACGGCTCAATCGACCACATCTTTGCCGGTACATCTTCGTAATGCCACTCAGCAATACCATCCGGTTGTTTCTTTGCCTCCATATCCAGTGCAATCTTGCTGAGTAAGACATTATCCCCTATTCCCACGGCACATTGAATTTGCGTCTTATCATAAATTTCCTGTTTAATCTTTAAAGCAAGCGCATAGGGACTTTCTGCGTATAGTTTGTAACTCTTTGTAACATCCATAAAAAATTCATCGATACTATATTGATGGTAATCTTCCGGTGCTACATATTGCAGTGAAATCTCAGCAATTTGACTGGCAACTTTCAGGTAAATGTTCATCGATGGATTGATAATATAAATATCAGAACGATGAGGTATTTCAAATAAACGTGAACCAGTCTTAATCCCCATTGCTTTTAGAGGTGGTGTAGCAGCAAGTACAACAGACCCCTGTCGTTTCGTATCAGCGACAACAGCGAGCTTTGTTGTCATAGGATCAAGTCCTTTCATGATGCAAGAAACACTCGCAAAGAAACTCTTCTGGTCAATACAGAGTACATTCCTTTTCTCGCATAGACTGTAATCATACATATTAAGCACCCTCTTATAATCTTTGATGATATATTTATCATACCAGAACATACGTTCTATTTCAACAAAAACAGAACGTATGTTCTTATTTTGTTGAAATAAAAAAGTAGCCTTTATAGACTACTTTGGACAGGGTTAAATGGCGTAAATAGGATAAGTAATCGTATCATAAGCTAAATAACTTTTTTGTTGAACAAAGCTTAAAATCATTTGATTACCAATTGAAAAGCCTTCAGCTTTCTCTAAAACAGCCATATTTTTGGCCATTTTTAATGTTGGCATCGATGTTTTTTTTATTTCAACTGGATACAAAACACCATCTTCTTCAATAATGACATCAATCTCTTTCATATCTCTATCACGATAGAACATTATAGGTACATTAGTTATACCTGCATTATTAAAAGACTTAATGATCTCAGAAATCACGAATGTCTCAAGAATTTCTCCACTCATTGCACCATTCATTAGTGTTTCTGGTGTTTTCCATTTCAGTAGATAACAAACAAGCCCTGTATCTTTAAAATATAACATGGGTGTTTTAATAACACGGGTCAATCTATTATTAGAAAAAGGTTGTAAAAGATATATAATACCTGATGTTTCAAGTACACTAATCCAACTTTTGATTGTCTTTATATCAACACCAATTTCATTTGCAATCGTGTTGTAATTCAACATTTGAGCAGTACGTGCAGCTAATGCCGTTAAAAATTGAGAAAATAGATTTAAATCTTTAACATTAAGCAAATCACGGACATCTCGTTCAATATATGTTTTTACATAAGAAGCATAATACATGTCCCAATCGAGATTTTCGTTCTTATACAGCTCAGGTAAACTTCCACGCTGAATGATACGCCACATCTCACTTAATTCAACATATTTTCTTTTTGCAGCAATAAAATCTTTATTTGGAATAAATGGTGATAACATATCATCACCAACAATTTCACGTGTAGACAGACCATTCATTTCAATAATACCAACGCGACCTGCTAAGGACTCAGAAATATTACGCATTAAACTAAATCCTTGAGAACCTGTTAAAATATATTGTCCATAATCATCGTTTTGATCAACGAGTCTTTTAATTTCTATAAATAATTCAGGAGCATATTGTACTTCATCAATAATTAATTTCCCTGGATGATTCAAAAAAAATAGCTTTGGATCTTCTTTTGCAAGATTCAATTCGAACAAATCATCTAAAGTGACATATTCGTAATCATCCCCAAATAAATGCTTCAATACAGTAGATTTTCCGACCTGTCTTGGTCCAGTAATTAAAGCCACTTTAAAATTTTGTTGTACTTTTATCAATGTATCTTCAATTGTTCTATGGATATACATCAAAAACACCTCCGGCTAATATGGAATACAAATCCATATTAGCCGACAAAAACATAAAAATCAATAAAAAAAGTCCGGCAAATATGGAATATAACTCCACATTTGCCGAAGTGCATGTAATAAACATATAAATTATTCTATTTTCTTTTTAAAACAAACGATTCTATTTGTTTCTTCAAACCCCAATTTTTCATGCATTAAAATACTATCTGTATTTGTTAACTCACAATCGCTGGCAAATTCAGTACACCCATTCTCTTTAGCAAACTGTTCGCAAGCTGTAATAAGTGCTCGTGCTATTCCACGATTTCTATATTCAGGTAAGACATAAATGCCTTCAAGAAAACCTACAGGGCTTGAATTTGTTCCCTCAACATAATCAACACGTAAACTGACATGCACAAAGCCTACATCAATTTGACTTGCAGAGAAAAGAAATGAGCATTGATGATCATCATTTAAGATTTCATTAAACTCTAATTTCAAGTCATCAAATTGATTGTGTGGCCAAAGCATTAATGCAAGTTGTGATACATTATTTAGATTTTCTTTAGTTAATCGATTAATCATAGCGCTCCCCCTATATATCTGTCTGATACTTCTCATTTCTCGCACTTACCACTTCGTAATGATGTTTTTCATGAATATATAGAAGCTTCACAACCTGCACGACATTAGGATATTTCGGTACAGGGTCAGGAAATTTAATACGCAAAGTTTGATGTTCACTTAAATTCATCAATATTTTCTTTAAAGCCAATGTTTCATCATCTAATAACTGTAGCAATTCATCTAAATGATAATGATGATTGCGTTTAGGATTTAATATAAAAGGTGCTTTCATCGTTTTACCCGCATAAATATTATTCATATTTGTATTATTAGAATGTGCACTAGGTAACATCTTAACAACCATTCTTGCAATCGGTAAATAATATTGTGAAAATTGGCGAGTCAATTTAAGCAATAAATAGCAATGATAAATTACTTCTCCTACACTCCACTTATCAGGTTCAACATGTCGATTCGTTTCATTGATGAAAGTCGAAGAAGCGAAATAATCACTACGTAAAGTATCTAAATCTCTAAAAGCAGATTCAATTTCTGGAAGCATCATATACACCCTCTCAAATGATTAATTAAAAAACTAAATCTAAGCAATCATAAATCAATCACCCAAACAGCATGATGATCTCCTAAATCCCAGTAATCTTTAAAGAAATACGTAGGTTGTCCAAATTTACGCGTCCACGTGGCCATCGCTTTCTTATAACCACAGTCAAAGCAGTACGAATCGACACCCTGCTCTTTCATAAACTGTGTTAAAAGCGTGATAAGCTGGCTACCTATTCCTCTACTCTGATAATCAGGATGTATGTATAATGTCCCCATCTCTTTTAATCCATCAACTTTATCTCCGACAAGCTCCTGAATGATTT
Organism: Macrococcus sp. PK; assembly: GCF_022501545.1. NCBI lineage: Bacteria > Bacillati > Bacillota > Bacilli > Caryophanales > Staphylococcaceae > Macrococcus > Macrococcus sp. PK. The sequence goes on along the minus strand of NZ_JAEPRF010000006.1, from coordinate 53,976 downwards.
GATTAGGTGGATAATACCCAATGATTCCAACAACAACGTCGCCATCCTTAGCGACGATAAACATATCATCTGAACCATTAAAATAACGATTGATATAAGTCATCTTTTTATTAATTTCGTTATTAAGGTCTTCATCATCATCAACGCCATTGTTTAAAAATGTATGTGAAATAACATGTCTAAAGTAGTCTTTTAATTGATTAACGTCTTTGTATTGTAATTGTTCATATGAAATCATAAGCATCTCTCCTAATGATTTGATTGTTATCTTTATAATAATAGAAAACAGAATAAATAAAAAATGAAGTTAGCTTCAAATCTACTAAAATATCCGTAAATAATGAAGTTAACTTCATATTAAAACATTATGAGAAAATTGTAATTACAATTAGCACAGCAATCGGTAATCCAAGTAAAATAAACGATATAAACCAAGACATCGGTCTTGCCATATTCAATGTCATTCCCATTTCTGAAAGCTTAGGCACCCAGACATTCAGATCATCAGGATTATAGTAGAATAGTCCAAAGATATAATGTTCCTCATTGTAATATGGCGCTTTGTTTGAAGTGGCTATGGCTTGACGATACTTCTTGCTTTCCGAAATTTGTAAATAGATACACGCCACTGTGATTAAAAGCAGCATTCCAATCAGCATCATCATGATACCATTCGGCAAATAATTATCATTATACACTGCAGGTCGAATAAAGATTAATATAAATAATAAGGTCATCGTAAATGAAATAAGATGAATCATCATACTATTAATCAGCTTAGAATTCTTTATAAAATTGATAGAAGCATCTTTTACAGCAGGATTTACAGTTGTATTGAAAAAGCTTGTCCCTTTTGAACTTGCCCAAAGTGATAATAATATGGCTAATCCAAGTAATCCTGGTGAAAACACGCTGAAGAAATTCTTTTGACTGAAATCATCAGCTACACCCTTAAAATTCCAATGTGTAGCGATCGTTTCAGGTATCTTATCATAATTTAATGCAACAAATATAAATGCAGCAATAAATGCGATTAACTGCATTACATATAGCACATTCGGAAGTGGTGTACTTTCTGTCATTAAACGTGTATCTGTCGCTTTCACTACTTTAATATCTTTCATCCACTCTTCTCTTAACTTTACGGCTTTCAAATGATCATGAGCACTTTTATAGATAATAATTGCACCGATAATAAGAACGTGAAGCAATACCACAAAGCTTAATAAAGCTGCAGAATGACTGGCAAATAAATAAATTACTATAAATAATAGTGCTACAGCAATGGCTAACATTAAAATTTGCTTTCTGTATTGTGACTTTACCGTCTCAATTGCACCATTATCTGTTTCACTCTCAGGCACAAAGACACTAAATAAAATATTACGACGAACGAAACGAGCATTCAATAAGAACAATAAGCCGGTTAAAAACAATATGCTACTAAGTAATAAACCTTCCATGATTAACCCTCTCCCTTTTCAATTAATTTCAGTAAATCAGCAACATCCAATTGTTTGCACTTTGCTTCATCAATAATCGGTTTCAAACGACTCATTAAATCTTCCCTTTCAACTTTTGTCGCAGCCTTTAAAGCATCAGGATGAATTATCGCTCCGGACTTCGGCTGCACAAGAATCAATTGTTTCTCCTCCAGATAATGATAGGCTTTGTTCACCGTATGCATATTAATCTGAATACTCTTCGCAAATGCACGACCAGAAGGTAATGGATCATAAGGTACGACATTCCCTTCTGCAATATGATGAATAATTTGATTGGCAAGTTGTAAATAAACCGGTACACTACTCGTTTCATCAATCTCTATGTACATTGAACCACCTCTCTGTTATACAAAGTATAGAACAGATTTAAAGACAAAAATAAAAACCAATCTGTTATACATTTATTATAACAGATTGGTATAGGATTACAAGTTGAAGTGTTTCATGACTTCTTCGTGAGTATAGGTTACTTTATGGTTCAAATGCTCGCGATAAGCAATATCAGCATCACGAGCATCCTGAATATCTTCCATATGACTTTGACATCTCTCAATCCAAAGTTTTTCAAACTCTGCTTCTGCTAGAATGCGATGGGATAGATCATTAATATGATAAATATTTTCTTGTTCACACCACTTTATACAATCAAGATATAATTGCATCTCTACTGATGTATTATCAATATCATAAATTTCAATCGGTATATCTATAATCCCTTTTTGAAAAGCAACTAAACAACGTGTATGACCATCAACGATATAAAATTGATCGTCGTACAGAATTACTGAGATTATTGTATTTTTGACAGAAACATCATCCAGCCATTCACTTACCTCATCCACTTTACGCTGATTCAAATAGAGTTGAGTAAGCTTCAGATCATTAATATTCATGAAATAATCACATCCTATTAAGAGTGTAGTTCACTAATATAGTATCATGAAACGATTGAAATATTCCTCATTTAAGATAAAATAATAAACATCAAACCTAAACAAACATAAAGAGTTACGTTTATTCAGCTTTTTTCTGCTTCGCATAACTATAATTTCCTAAATACATGTTTACATTTTTATCTTCAATCCAATAAGTAACATCAAAAAACTTATCAAGAAAATATCTATCATGCGAAACAGCGATAATCGTTCCTTCGAATTTATCTAAAGCATCTTCTAATATTTCTTTAGATTCAATATCTAAGTGGTTAGTGGGTTCATCGAGAATGAGTACATTAAAATCATTTGACATAATTTGTGCCCATCGTAAACGCATCTTCTCACCACCACTTAAATCTTTCACTTTTTTAAATACGTCATAACCATAGAATAAATATCCAGCGAGATGATTACGAGCCTCACCTTCTGTGACTGATGCGTATGCACGATACGCGTCTAAAACAGTATCATTGTCTTCAGTAAAATGATGTTGTGACAGATAATCAATCTTAATATTAGCTGCGATAATGATTTCGCCTTCATCAGGAAAAACATCCTCTAACATCATTTTTATTAACGTACTTTTTCCTGTACCATTGGCTCCAACAATAGAAATCCTATCATTTCTTCTGATTTTCATATTTACATCTTCAAACAATATATCATCATACATTTTGGCAACATCAATTAAAGTGAACACATCTTTAGAAGATTTGTCGGCACTTTGAATATCAAGCTGCATTGTTTTAGCATCAATAATCGGTTTCTTTTTTATTTCTATTCTAGCCAAAGCTTTTTCCATACTTTTTGCACGACGATGCATTGCGGCATTTGGTGGTACAGCTTGATTCGCCCATATTTTTAATTGTTTGATCTGTGCTTTCATCTTTTGAATTTTCTTCTGTTGATTTTTGTATTCTTCATACTCTCTTAAGATTCTATCTTCTTTTTCTTTTATGAAGTAAGAATAATTTCCGTGATAAATATGCAGCGCTTGTTGATCTATCTCTAATATTTTACTCACCGTCTCATCAAGAAAATAACGGTCATGAGAAATAATAATAACAGCACCTTTATAATTTTTAATAAATTGCGTTAACCATTCAATACTATCGATATCCAGATGATTTGTCGGTTCATCCAGTAGTAATAATTCCGGTGATTGAAGTAATAACATGGCTAAACCAACTTTAGTACGTTCTCCACCTGAAAGCTGGGACCAAAGTCTATCGGCCAATGGATTAATTTTGAGACCGTGCATTACAAAGTTGATTTTACTATCCTTTTCATAACCTCCTAATGCTTCAAATTGCTCTTGTATATTGGCATATTGAACTAAAATCTTTTCAAGATTATCAGGGTTACTTGCCATTTTTAATTCTAAGTCTTTCATTTTCTTCTCAATTGCATCAAGTTCAATAAAAGTTTGTGCTAAACATGAATAAACATCCATATCATCCGGAAATTTCGGAATTTGACTTAAAATACCCACACGTGTACCTTTTGATAAACTAATAAAACCACTATCAGGACGCTCTTCTCCCGAAATCAGTTTAAATAATGTTGTTTTCCCTTCACCATTTCGTCCAATAAGTCCGATACGATCATGATCGCTTACTTCAAATTTAATATGCTCAAATATTACATCACCTGTAAAAGACTTTGATACTTGGGCTACGTTTAAAATATTCATTTTTTCTCTCCTCTAGTTTGCTAGAGGAACAGTGTTTAGTATTCCTCTAGAAGTTGTATTTGCTTAAAAAAGGTCAGACTCCACCAATTTTTAATTTCAAACGCAAATTTCCCACGTACCGTTAAAACAAAACGCATACGCTTCGCAACTTCTAAAAACAATACCAACACCTCCGTTCATAAAAATTAATTATATTATATAACAATTTTTAGAATATTTAAATATTTATTTAGAAATAAATAGAACTAGCGATAATATGCTAGTTCTATTTCAAAGTTATAACTTTATACATTTAAAGAAAATAAAATCCGGTCGATGGATAGTACCTGCAAAAACTTCAGGATATGCTTTTCTAAGATGTTCATCAGCTAATGATTCATGACACTCAATAATTGTGAAGCCTGATTGAATTATCGAATTAACAACACTAGATATTGTTCTGTGATAATTAACTACCTCCGTACCACCCCATGGAAAATGTTTTTCACCTTCAATAAAATAATTATAAAGATTCGCATGAAGTTTATTACCATCTTCATCACGAGTCCATCTAGGAATGGATTGATCATAAGCAGTAACAATTGGATGTGACATGCTAAAAATGATTTCTGAAGTATCGTGTGTGATTTGACTAATATCATTCATAAGTTGATCAAAATCTTGAACATAATCAAATACTAATGAGCTAGTAACAACATCAAACTGCTGATTAAAAGAAACTAAATCTTCAAATGATTTCTTTTGGAATTCAATATTCTTGCCGTTAAACTTTTCTTCGGCAATTGCTAGAAGTTTTTCAGAAATATCAATACCTAATACAGATTTAGCGCCCATATCGGCATATTGCTTTACATGTTGCCCCATTCCACAGCCAATATCTAATACAGTTTTATTTTTTAAATCAGGTAACATACTGAATAAAATAGGCGTCTCAATTAAATCATTAAAATTAATTTTCTTTTCTCTAATCGATGTAAATTCTTTAAATAAGCCGTCTGAATCGTAGAAATTATTTCTCGACACAATACCCACCCCTAAATTAATAATAATTATTTTGAAACTATCAATATCAGTGAATCAGCATAAATCATTATTACTTATATTCGTAAAGTCCTTTTTCAATACTTCTATCAATAATATGAGCAGCTAATTCCCATAACTTCTCAGAGTCAACTCAAATAAATTGTTTTTACTATAACTTGAGATTTTGTCGATCTTGCTTCAGTTGTGATTACATCTCCTGTCACATAATGATTTATCAAAGGTAATATAGCATCTACAATTCTTGCGAATTGGGCTTCTTCAGAATTACCTATTTCAAATTCCTACCAGAGCGTTATATTTTTTTAAGATCTTTATCTAAATTCAGTAAAGTATTCTCTAATGAAGTTCGCTCTTTTGAAAAAGAACTTGACTTACCTACCTCATCATATTTTATTTTTATTAGAATGAATTACATATTTCTGAGATGATATTCAAACAAAAAGCATGGTTTCTATTCAATAACCTCTTTCAACCAATTCAGAATATCTTGTAACATAATATCTTCAACTGTATGATTGATATTCTCATAAATAATGAATTTCGTATTTAATGCTTCGGACCTTATCTGTTTAATATGAAAATGCTTACCCCCATCAATAGGAACAATTTTATCAATTTCACCATGCATTAATAAAATATAATTATTATAGGGAGTTTTAAGTATTGGGTCATAAGCGTGGAATAAGTTGATTTCTTCGTCACTTAATGTTTTACGATTATTATTTTTTCTAAAAATATTTTCAGACTTTAAGAAAGAACCTGAACCATTAATACAAATCATTCCTTTTATTTGAGGGTATTTCTTAAGAATACCACTTGAAATAAATCCTCCCATTGAAATACCAGCTACAATAATATTTTCATATTCTAAATTTAATTCAGTCTTTAATTGATCGAATTCATCGATAGATGAAAAGATTGATTCCCAAAAATAATTATTCATATTTGTTTGGTCGAAATAATTATCTATTGGCGATCTTGTATCATGAAATTTGAGCTCAGGTAGCACTATATTGTAGCCTAAACGACTAAGCATTTGTATTAAATTTTGATTATTATTTACGGTACCACCCCACCCATGGTATAAAAAAATGAAATATTTAGAATTAATATTTTTAATTAACTTAAATTTCAAAATAAAATCACAACCTTTTATACTAAAAAGAATTTTAGTCCAATAAATTTCTTAATAAAAATTATCTTTAATAATTATCACTTATTTAAAAAAATTTTTCTTGTTACTAGATAATTTTTTAACAATATTTTGGGTATGTATGTTAAATAGCTAATTTTAAACATTAACTTATCGTTTTTGAAAAGTGATACACTGTCTCATCAATAGTCATTCCCATTTTTTCGTATAGTTTTTGCGCTTTCACATTATCTTTACCAGTTTCTAAACAGATGTATCTCGCATTATTTTCTTCTGCATATTTAAATGACTTTTCAATCAATTTTATACCTGCACCAGTATTACGAGCTTTTTCACTCACGTATAAATCATTAAGTATATATGCACGTTGTAAACTTACTGTTGAAAATGTTGGATATATTTGAACGAAGCCTATTACTTCATCGTCTAGTTCAGCTACAAATATTTGAGATTCTTCATAATTAAACCTATCCTTTAGAAATTGCTCGCACAATGTTAAATCGCTTTGCTTATTGTAAAAGATACGGTAATCATTAAGTAAAATAGATACACTTTTTAAATCTTTTTCTTCCATATTTCTAATGTTCATAATATTAATATCCTCCAACATCATTATTAATAATTGATTTGATAAATGCTTCTTTTTCTTGTGTATATTTAGGTCTGTCATCTGCGTATTGTGTAGATAGTTTCTCTTTTAAACGTTGATATTCCATTCTAGCATCTGAATGTGAACGTAAATAATCTCGAAACTTTAATAATTCTGTATATTTCTGCTGTCCTTTATTGACAATATGAATAAAATGGGTATGTTTTTGAAAAGACTCATCCTCGAATTTCGCCAATACAATTTCATCATTTTTTTCAACACGCAATCTATAAATGTCTATTGTCTTTAATGCTTCAAAAAAAGATTCAGGAAGTGACATATAATCTTCAACGCCTATTAATATATCAATAATAGGCTTAGCTGATAAACCAGGTATAGATGTACTTCCAATGTTATGAATTGCGTTTTTGTCTAACTTTACAACTTTAAGAATTTCATTTTTTACATGATTAAATTCATCAGCCCATATTTCTTGGTATTCACTTAATACAACCTCACCACGATTAACCCCTAATGACATTGCTTCCAACCCCCATCAATTGTATTATATTTATTATATAGAATTTTCGGAAAATTAAAATGCGAAAATTAAAATGCGAAAATTAAAACAGAATAAAAAGGAAAAAATATGAAAATTTATCCACTGAAGAAATCTATGGCAACACAAATTGACAATCATAATTCGAATGGTTTTTTTATAAATAGATTAGCAACACTGGATTCAAAAATATCTATTAACTTCATCCACTTAGAAGCTAATGGCATTATAGGTAATCATAAAGCACCAGTTAATCAAATATTATTAATCGTCGACGGTGAAGCAATTGTTTCATCGAACAATCATACAACTGTTTCAATCAGTAAAAATACCGCGGTATTCTTTGAAGCTGGGGAAATGCATGAAACAAGAACGAATGATGGTTTAAATGCAGTTATTATTGAAAGCCCAGATTTAACTGATGACTTGTTTCAATATAATCAATAAATTTTTCCAAATTAATATTGTACAAATTTTCTGATAATGATAAGATGAATGCATTAAAAACAATAAAAGGTGATCTCATATGTAATGATTTCTTTCTAATATATCAATTAGACGTAGACTTACAAGTCAATAAAAACAATTAAATAAGTTGTATTTGTAAGTCTATGATCTTCTTAAATTAGGAGGAAATCATGAAAGGATTTACAAATAACTTTAAATACTTATACTTTAGTCAGTTATTCGCCAATACGAGCGATAATATTTATATTATTGCACTGATTGCTTATCTATATGAATTGACGCACTCTATTCAATTAAGTGCATTAGTTCCTATTTTCATCACATCTGCTTATTTTATAAGTGGATTTATCGCACCAATTATATATTCTAGATTTCAAAAGCAATATATTTTAGTGTTTAATCAAACGATGAAATGTGGCTTGCTGATCTTATTGATCGGTACAATGTATCTTGAATTGCACTATATTTATATATTAGGGTTAGCATTTATGATTGCGTTCTTAGATGGATTTACAAATCCATTAAGCAACACATTAATCCCCTACTTTGAGTTAAAGGATAATATACTTAGAGCAAACGGAAAAATTAGCAGTATGAATAATATGATACAAATTACTGCCTGGGCATTAGGTAGTATATTGTTAGCATTCCTACATAGTGATGGATTGATTATGTTTTGTGTCATCTTGTCTATCATATCTGTGATATTTATGATGAAGATAAATTTTAATATCAATACTGTAGAGCGTGAGCGTATAGGTTCCAAAAATTTCAAAGCAGTTATAAAAAGCAATCGTACTAGCTACAGTCAATATTTAAATTGGAATACTTTTATCGCGTCATTTGGCCATGCTGTCTGGATTGCTGCAATAATGATTGCCTTTGTAAAAGAATATTTAAATGCCCCATCTTACTGGTTTGGTATTATCAACGCGGCATTTTTCGTAGGTTTACTTGTCGGATCAAAGATGATTCATATGATTGAAAGATTTAAATTGGTTTACTTCTATTACATTGGATATATGCTGCTTTCACTCATTACGTTTATCTTCGGTATTAACAGGTGGTTAATACTAGCTGTCCTGCTATCATGGCTTTATGGAATTATAGAACAGCTATTGTCTATATCACTACACACAGAAATTCAAAAGCATTTAAATCATGAAACACTGCTTGATACTTACACCCTTAATCAAAGTGTTTATAGTTTAGGATTTTGTTTATCAACATTTGTGATGTCGTTACTAGCAGAACACGCTACCTTAACATTCGCATTTGTTATAGCATCGCTTGCTTACTTATTGATTTGTTTACTCACATATCGATATAAAAATATATTCTAAAAGACAAACCCATCGCTCAAATATTTGAGTGATGGGTTATTAAAATCAGCATTCTCAAGAGTAAAAAGTAACAATTATATACATAATATCCCAATAGTGGTACAATAATGTTGTACAAGGAGGCGATAAAATGAAAGTCACAACTTATTCTAATGCAAGATCAAACTTTAGAAAAATTATAGAAATTGTTAATGAAGACTGTGAACCTTACACAATCACAACAAATACGCATAATGCCGTGATATTATCTGAACAAGATTATAATAGTATGATTGAAACACTTTATTTACAGAGTACACCAGCGAACGCCGAAAGATTACAAAAAGCGATTGATGAATCAATTGATAAAAAAAACTTACTAGAAGTTGAGATAGATTTAGATGTCTAAGAAAAAGATACTTTTTTATTCAAGTGGTTTTGAAGATTATACGTACTGGCAAACTAACGATAAAATTGTATTAAAGAAAATAAATAAACTAGTAAAGAGTATTATGATTGATGGTGCAAATGAAGGTATAGGAAAGCCAGAAAAATTATTAGGAAACTATACAGGGTGCTATAGCAGAAGGATCACTCATGAACATAGGCTCGTATATAAGATAGAAGATGATTCAATTTTTATTTTACAATGTCGTTTTCATTATAAAAGGTAGAATAGCTATTCAATAGCCTATTCTACCTTAATTTTTTTATAAATTTTATAATTAACTTCATCTCTGTTACTTTGAATCGTCTCAAATCGTTCTATCGTCCACGGTTCCCAGAATGTCTGTCCTTGTTTGTTAAAGACATATTCGTCATCAATCGCATAACATGCATGTGTAAGTAAATCGTCATGATAGAAACAGATAATATCTCCTCTATTAAATGAAGTTTCCACTTCTTTGTATCCAAGACGATTAAGGAAGATCATAAAGGTTTCCTGATGCACCCACTGTTCTAATATAAATGGATTTTTAGTTAATGCATACAGTGTTGCCGACAAACAATTTACGCCATGGTATTCCGGGAATTTATTATGCAATGCAGTCAGATGAGATATTGTACTGAACTGTGTTATATCTGTTTTGCTAGGTTCATCATCGAACTGTTGGATAAAGCTTATTTGTTCTTTTTGAGAGAGCGTATCCTAATATGCTGAGGTTATTAATCTATCATCATTGATCAGATGAGTGCCATTATCGATCATTTCTTGTTTCAATGCATTTTTAAATGTATTTTCTATGCTTTCATACCGTCCTGGTTCGGCTACAATAACAAATTCATATGTCAGGTTCCACGTTTGATACGTTGAAATGTTAACAACATTCGATAAGCTACTGTTTTTCTTAAACTCTTCTTTCGGTACAACTACAGTGTTTATTAAATAATGCTTATGTTGGTTTAAGAAAGCTTCTGATATAAAGAAAAGATCAAACTCGAACTTCAAATTACGCATGTTAACTACCCCACTTTAATATACTTACAATATCTATCCCATAATTCTGGTATTAATTCATCTAAATTTTGTTCAATTTCATTCGGACTGACCCACTTAGCATCAACAACTTCTTCAGCCTGAAGATTAAATGTAATATCATTCGTTGGTGCTTCGTAAAGATAAGTCTCAGTAATATAATGTGAATGCATGGTATAACCTTTGAATTGAATATCATCTAAAGGCGCAAATATACCTGCTTCTTCAAGTAACTCACGATGTGCAGCAAGTACACCATCTTCTCCTGCAACAGCTGATCCTCTACTACATTCCCATTTCAAACCAAGTGGTTTATCAGGATGACGTTGTGTAAGTAGCAAATCACCATTTGGTTTCTGTACCCAGATCTCTACAACTAAATGGTACAATCCATCAGGTACTGTAACACCTCTTTCATGGAGTATACCAGTTTTTTGTCTATTGATATCTAGAAGTTCCCATATTTCACTCAAGTGTATCCCTCCAATATTTTAATTCGCAATTTTATTTATACCACTTAGGAATTACAATATTAAAATCTTCATAATACTTACGTTGTACTTCAAACTCTTCTTTCATCACTTGTATTTCTTTGTCACCAAATGGGACTGCCCATGGTAATGATGATAAGATATTCGTAGCGATGTAAACAGATAATACTTCCCAAAAATCAATCGGTACTTTACCATCAAAATATCCATCAACGCGACCTCTACTAAATGCCTCACTCGTATTTACACACCAACTGATACGATTGAATTCTTCAAATGGTTCACCGATACTACATCTGTCAAAATCAATAATCCACAGCTTACCTTTTTCATCAATGACCATATTCCCTACATGATAATCGCCGTGGTGGTAGACAACAGGTTTATCTATGATACGATTCTCATACTTTTCTATTACATTAAATAAACACTGATCATTATCGTATTTATATTCACAGTTTAGATACATCGATTGCTTACGTTCGATTTTCTTTAGGAAAAAGTCACGCCATCCAAACTGATTTGCTCCAGGTAAAGTATGAATGGCTTTCAATATTCTCCCAGCTTCAAGACCAAGTTCATATTGCTCTTCTAAAGTTAATGTCGGTAATATTTCTTTAGCTTCATGACCTTCAATCCATCTGTATAATAAATAATAGTGGTCTTTAAATTCACCATGTAATACTAATTGTTGCACAGGAAGACCAAGGTCCATACACTGTTCAACTAAATAAATTTGCAATTTAATATCTTCTATTTCTTTAAAAGAGGAAAGCCGTAATAGATACTTATCATCCCGAGTTGTAACAATATATTTTTGATCATCCGACCAGCCTTTGTTAAAGCTTTCTAACTTCAAAAAATGAAAGCCTGGCAAGTGTTGATTTAATTCATCAATATGCATGGCACCCTCCTAAATATGTGTTTCAAAATAATGTGCTAAAGATACCTTTCTCCCTTCCGTATCCCAATCATGATAAAGTTTAAATAAACGTGATACATCTCCATCTACAAACCTTACAAACTGAGTGATTTTAACAAAACTCATACAGTAATGAAACATAATATATTCCTTTGGGTGCGAGTAAATATCGTATGTAAAGTGTTCTAAAGGTAAGTCACCAAATTCATTTAAATAATATTTGTAAAGTGACTTTTCTAAATGATAAATGTCATTGAATAACTGTTCATCAAAAAAGAACTTTCTAGGAAGATAAGTCGCCATTCCTTCTTCAAACCACATATCTTCACACGTGGGATTCTCGTCATCAAATTCAGCAAGAAATAGATCGATATGATGCGTGAGTTCATGTCCTAATATTGCAAGCATCTCATCTTTAGTGTGTGCGGCATAAAATGACGTATATTTATCTTTTAACGATTCTGGAAGCAACGCTGTAAAATATTGTACCCAGTAATCTTTCTCAGCACACATATAGATCGCTTCATCTCTCGTAAAGGCAGGTACTGGTTTTTCAAGTACATCCTCCATTACAAAGCGTGATGTCCAGAATACACCATTGGGTATATCCTTTAACTGAAAATTATCTATAAGATATTTCTGGTAATCATTTATTAGTGTATGGAAATATGTAATATCAGCATGATACTTATTAAAATCATCTGATTGTTCAAAAGTATAGATTGGTTTCATTAATCTGCACCTTTCTGTGTTTATCATAGGAAAAAAATATATAATGACATTATACAGAAAATTCTTACAAATAGGTGATTCGATGTTAAAACAAGTTTATGAAATCAACGATGAAATTTTAGCGTTATTGTTATTAGCAGACCCTTCGATTAAAATGATTAATCAATATATTAGTGAAAGTTCAATCTATATATTAGAAGAAAATGATCTCATTGGTGTTATTGTCCTTAAAGAAGTAAGTGAATCAACGATGGAAATAATGAATATTGCAGTAAGTGAAACTTATCAAGGAAAAGGTTATGGAAAGTTGATGCTAAAAGAAGCAGAAAAAATGGCGAAGCATTCAGGATATAACAATTTAATCATTGCAACAGCCAACTCAAGTCTGAACCAACTCGCATTATATCAAAAGTGTGGATTTAGACTTCATGAAATAGAAAAAGACTTCTTTATCAATGCATATAAAGAAGTCATAATTGAAAATGGTATAAGAGCGTTGGATAAGTTAATACTTAGTAAAAATATATAACATTTAAATTATTAAAATTCAATTTTGCTTTAATCACTCAAGAATTATATCCTATACTTTGTTCCACGACCTGTGCCGACTTTATAGACATATCCATTTTCACAAAGATGGTTTATTAAGCGAATGACCTTTGATTTATTGAAAGGCGTACGTTCTACTATTTCGCTGCTTGAAAGCACATATCCAGAACTCAGTGTCTCCATAATGATACTTTCATCTTTTGTTACTTTTGGTAAAACATTTGTTACTGGAAGGATAATCTTAATACTTGTTTCTGAAACAAAAAATTGAGGCTTCACTTTATATTGGCTATAAGCAGATTTAATACGTTTAATACCTGTACCAAACATCTCAATATATCCTAATCTGAAAAATATATTAGCAAGAATAGGATTTCTTAATATTGAAACATTGTTTTCAAGATAATCGAACTCGCTAATCCCACTAGGCAATCCCCCTGGAGATGTAATTTCAATTTTATCTGGAAACATAGCAATATTAATATGGCTGTTAATATCCCAATGACGGTGAATAATTGCATTGGCTAAAGCTTCTCTAAATGCATCTTTCGGGATAATCTCGATTGAATTTCTATGCATCCCTTCTATCTTCTCGTATTCATAATAACGTTCAAATGAGTCAATAGCAGCTTGATAAGCTGAAAGGATTGAAATATTGGATAGACGGTTTCTATCAAGTATTTCATTTATAGAATGACCAAACCGCGCAATATCAATGCAGGAAAACTTATTACGATCAGCTACAATGGACGCTGCATTATTATATTTACCATTACTATCAATAATTCCTAAAGTTTTAAATAAATCATCGGATACAACATTAACATGAATTTTTTCCATCAATAATTTTGAAAGTGTATTGAAAGTAAGATCAGTTGATTTAACTTCAAGTGCTTCGAAAGATAAATTTGAACCTTCCAATACTAAACGCTTTAATTCTAGCTGGTCAACTTCAATTGTAGCAGTATCATTTCTTCGATATGCCTTAACTTTATATAAATATGGTTTATGAACGCCCTCTGTAACTTCTAAACAAATCGTATTGTTTCTGTTAATTGAAAAAGTAAAGTAAGGACTAGGATTTATACTATCGTTAATTTTATTTTCGATATCTAATATTGTTTTCTGAATGTTTTCAAACCCAATATATTCACCATTATCTGATACACCAAATATTATTTGTCCATTTCCATAATTCGCATAGGCACTCACGGTCTTTAAGAACTGATTTGATACTTTTTCTTTAAATGCAGTTGTTTTATTTTCAATCAACTAGACCACCTCTATTTACAAACCAACAAAAATGCAACGCAAAATTTTGCGTTGCATTTTTGTTTGAGAATAAATATTATAAATCAAATTATTTCCTTAATTAATTTCCAACTATTCATTAACCAACTGAATCGCCTTTTCAAGTAGAACATCGCGTGATAATTCTTCAGTCGTCCATGGAATTTCGATATCTGGTGTAATTCCTTTTAAAGCCATAGAGACACCATGATCTAAACCGTTATATCTTGAATAAGGACAAAGTAAGTCAAATTGATCGTTTAAATAGAGATAACTACAATTTGAATAATCATTCATACCTTTAGTAGCTCTTCCTATAACCGTCACAAATTCGCTATGTTTAACGGTCTCAACAAAATTGTCACCTGAACTCCCGCATCTTTCATTAGCGATTACAATTACTTTAATATCTTGAGCGATACCGTCCAATACAATCGGTTCAATATCATCGTCGAATTTAGTCATACCTTTACCATAGTTATCAGACATTCTTTTGCGATATTCCTTAAACGCTTCTTTCGTCTCTCCCTCATCCATCTTCATCAAATCTTTATCCACTTTACTGATCATATAATCACAATATTTTTTTGTATAATTAAACGTTAATCCGTAGTCGATATTTAATATGTATCCAGGTGGAAAGATGTATTCTAACAATGGGAAATATGCAAAGTCACTGCCACCTCTATTATCACGCACATCGATAATAAATTTTTTACTCCGTTTAAGTAAGTTACTATTTTGTTTAATGAGTTCATGTAATGCATTAACATTTTTAAAATCAGGTAATCTGATAAATATATAATCATCATGATTTTCTATTCTATATTCTTCATCATATAATTCATCATTAGACGCGATAAAGATATTTTTAACTTCTCCATTTTTTATAGTTACAGTTTTATACTTACGAAGAACATTATGCCATTCGTATCTTTCAGGATTTGGATCAAATAATAAATTTGCATCATTTTCAATTATATCTTGAATTGAGTGCTCACCTATTTTTATTATTTCACTACCAATCGATATGTCTGGGTCAATAGATTTTACAACAAACAGCCGATTATTATGGTTCTTACATAAGATTGATATTTTTTTTGTATTTAGTTTATCAATAATACGTAAATGAGGATCATGCAGTTTATTGAGCTGTTCAGTTACATCGGGAAAGAAATCATGAATATTTGAAAAATCCATCGATGTAATAATATCCTTTTTATCATTAAATCCGACATATTCTTCATTTAAATATTTATTTAATAAATTTAGTTCAGTTTTAAACATTAAATCCCTCCACCCTGTTAAATATACAGAATATTCAAATATAATTATATAATAATCATGACTAGTTGACACTAAACAAATTAAACGATTGCCCCTTTTCTAATAAAGAGTTATATTTTAAGCAAAAAAGCACTTCTCGATTATCATCGAAAAGCACTTAAATTTTATAAAATTATTTATCAATAAAAAATCAACTCTGAGAACATTAATTGTTTTTTCCCATTCACTTACAAGTTGTATTTCATCAAAAAATAAATAAATGCGGTCATCCTTGCTAAATCGCTCTGAAACAAGATCAACTAGTTTTTAGGCATTATTAATAGATAATCCGTCTTTTGATTCGAAATTAAGAAATAAAATATGTTCATCTTTTATGTGAGAAAGCAATTCATATCTAATCATTTCTAAAAGCGTCGATTTACCGACACGTCGTAAACCTGTTAAAACTTTTACAATCGGTTTATCTGCAAAACGGCTAATAATATTGAGGTATTGAACTCTAATAATTTAATCAAAAATATCAACCTCCCATTTCGATTATAATCGAAATCAAAGAGGAAAATAATTAGCGTTTCGATTATAATCGAAACGCAAGTTATTTGATACAGTACCAATAAAGTATTGCTTTCATAAAACCATTACTTGTATTTCTTGCGCATTAAAATGCGCTACCAAACGCAAAGTTAATGTAATTTACGTAACAAATCTCTATGCTAACAAGTTTCCAAGAGTTTTGACACTTAACGTTTTGAGAACTGTGGTGAACGACGAGCGCCTTATACCCAAGCTTCTTACATTACGATTTTTTCGCTTTTATCACTAAAAACGGTGGTCTATGATTTACTTTCATAATATCTTCTGCATCCCATAATTTTAACGACATTTCTGTATTGCCTGTATCAATTACTCGTTCAATAATGAATCCATTATCGATTATAGTATTCATCATTGTACCAATTGTGCGATGATAACGTATTACTTCAGTATCTAACCACTCTATCGGTCTCGCGCTTTCTTCAAAATAATGATCTAATTTATAGTGATTGAATCGACTCTCAACATGAGACCAATTTTCTTGTTGTTTTGTTGCTGTTGTTAACGGATGTTCTGTAGAAAATAATAATATACCGTCATTTGCTAGTAATTTATTTGATTTTTTCATTAGTAAATTGAAATCTTTAATGTAATGGAAAGCCAGACTTGATACTATCACATCAAATTTAATGTCTGTTTCATATGAAAGTATATCAGATACAACAAATGACACACGTTCATCATTAACATGCTCTTTCGCATATGAAATCATATTGTTCGAAATATCTAAACCTACAATCTGTTTTGGGTTCAATTCGAGCATATATTTAATAAATTTTCCCATTCCACAACCAATGTCTAATACCGTTTTCCCTTTTATATCTGGCAATTCTTCTTTCATTACCGGCATTTCGATCATCTCATTATAACTTAATTTGTTGTTACGAATCTTTGTGTAACCTTTATAGAAATGCTCATTATCATAAATATTTTGTGACATTCTATTCATCTCCTAATTATACTTGGGCCCAGTAATTATATTTTATAAAACTATATAAAAAAGAATAGACTTATATTATAAAAATATGTATGATGTATTATAGAAGTAACAAAAATAATTTTACAATAATTTACATAAATTTTAACAGCCATCGTTTATCGATGGCTGTTTTTCTTATTCATGATTAATAATATGTTCAAAAATTTTATTCTCACCTAACAACTTGTCTTTTAATACGGCAGGTTGAAGATTAATCTTTTCGATTTCATTTAGTGGAAACCATCGATACGCCATATCTTCTCCATTTTCACATCCGATTATAGATATTCCTCTATCCCATAATAATTTGGAGTGACAAAAATAATAAACGCCGAGCTCATGGAATGACTTTTCTTGTGAATGATATGTTTGTTCAATGAAAATAGCACTTTGTTCAATCGCTATGTTAGTAGAAAGTTCTTCAAATATCTCTCTCTTCAACGCAGTTCTAGAATCTTCCAGCATTTGAACTTTGCCACCCGGTGGTGTCCAATAATCTCTAATATTTTGAAGCAATATATGATTGTTATTAATGATCAGTGCAGATGTTCTATACTTAAATCTCATTTTTTCTTTAGTAAATGTTATGTCCATATACGCACTCCAGATATCCGTTATTTTCTATAATTAATCAAAGTCAAATTATCGTTTATTCTATTTAATTCACCAAATCTTTCATAACCCAACTTTTCGTATAAATAACAGTTCCCCTTCTCTTCAAGAATCGTATTTAGCATCCAATTTGTTGAGCCGTGAATAACTTCAACAGCTTCAATTGCACGTTGAGCTAATCCTAAATTTCGATATTCCGGTAATATAAATATTGGCGAAATTCGTTTAGGTGAATCATCATGCTTATCGACTATTCTAATAGCTCCAGCAATTTCATTATTATGATAAATAAAATAATAGTATGTAAATGGTTGTTCTAACCTTCTATGAATTAATTCTACGTCCTCATTTGCTGGACTCGTTTCAAAGTCTTGATATTTATCTAAAAGTGATTGAAATGAATTTACTTGCATCTCCCAAATTACATTTGCATCATGTATACTCGCACGTTTTAAGTTCATATGGCCTCCTACTCCTGTACAAAATATACTTATTTTGTGCTTTAATCTATTTAAAGAATTTTCTGATTAATATATCATATAATTAAATCAATAAATTTACAACGGAGGTTTAAATGAAAGAATACATTGTTAATACATATAAATATGATCATACTATTCACTATTCATGGAAATCAGAACTTATAGAGGAGAATGAAACATACATTCTTCTTAAGTCTCTGCCACCCAGAAAACTTATTCATCATACACGTGGTCAAACATTTGTTTATGATAATGCTTCTCTTGAGTTCATATCAAAAAGTGACGGTTTTACAATAAATACGGACATTTATCGTAATGGTGATATTGAATACTACTGTAATATATGTTCTCTGCCTAAATTAACAGAGAATGATATAGATATTGTGGATCTAGATATTGATATGATTATCGATAAAGAAGGTAAATATTATTTTGTAGATGGAGACGAGTTTGAAATTAACAAAATAAAATATCAATATCCAGATAACTTAATAACAGAGGTAAGTCACTTGAAAGAAAAATTAGAATCTTTATATCGTTCTAAGGCATTCCCTTTTGATGGTTTTCTATTAAAACATGTTGAAACTATAATGAATGATGTAAAATAATAAATTCGGCTAAATAAACGAATTCACTTCTTTTCGTCTATTTAGCCGAATTCAAGTTGACTTTCTAATAATCAATTTTGACGGCAATTCCTCTGATGTTGCAGAGTCAGACAGTATTAATTCCACACTACGATCTCCCATTTGTAATAATGGCAGATCGATACTTGTTATGTTATTTACCTGTGATAGTTCACCGTTTTCGTAGGATATGAGTGCAATGTCTTCCGGCACTTTAATGCCTTGATTCTGAAACTCTGCATAAAGTCCTGCACAGTGTGCATCATTGGTCACAATTAACGCATCAGGTAAGTTCGTTTGTTTCAGTATTTTTTGTGCGAGTTGTTTCTCTTCTGTAACATATGGATGATTATTTATTATTCTGGATACAGTGGTTACTGACACACCTGCTTCCTTTGCGATATCACGAATATTTGACATGAAGCAATTCCCCCTTGCTTTGAAACTCGTTTCATACATTACAATCGACTTAAGAAAGAGGTGATTGTAATGTATGGCTGTTTATCACTGATTATTTTATGTGCCATTGAACGCTTATTTGTAAGTATTGTACCGGAAGTTGAAGATAAATATTAAGGCTTATGAAGGTATGTATAAAGCTTAATTGATAATAAAAATAGACAGGCGGCAATATTTGTTTTGCGTCCTGTCTATAATAATATTAACTTGATTGCACACTTTCAAAATAAATTTGATCTTCATCATAATAATCTACTGCATTATCAACAAATACGTGTGTCATGATATAGAATTCATGGTTATAGTCTTCTATTTCTTCGTGTGTATCAAATATAAATGGTACTTCTTCTGTTCCGTCATGTTGAAGAATTATTTTAGAAACAGGAAGATCGATTGTATGGAAGTCGCTTGTTTCATCCGTATTTTCTTTTCTTTCTATTAAAGTAAGTTCAATACGTTCTATATCCTGTTCTGTTAAGTTTTCTAATTTAACGACACCAGCAATTTGTTCCTCAGGTTGAAATGTTGTTCTCTTAACAAGTGTATCAACTTTTGCATCTCCAATTCCTATTGATGTAAGTAGTTCTTTAAACATGATATACCTCCTTATTGCGTATATGAATTTTTAATATAATCTCTCTTAAATTAAATTAATCGTACCATAATGCAAGGCGGACTTAAAATAATATCCTTATTCTATTGAAATAATGTTTATTTCTTTTCAATTATGGTTACAGTTATACAACGATTATTAAGGTTTTTCACTTTAATTTCGGTTATAATATAATAATAAAATGAATAAAGGAGTTTTCTATGTCACGTTTATTTAATTTACTCAAAAAAGGTAGTAAGTCTTCTCTAATTGCAGCAATCGTAAATTTTATTCTAGGTTGTTTAAAGTTCGGAGCTTACGTATTTACTGGTAATGTCGCTATGTTCGCTGAAATGATGCATTCATTCGGTGATGCTGCAAACCAATTATTCGTATGGGTTGGTTCAGCGGTTTCTAAGAAAGAACCGAACGAGAAATTCCCATTCGGTTATGGTCGACTTGTGAATATCGTTTGTTTATTTGCAGTGATTATCGTTGCAATTTTAGCGTACGAGACAATTTTAGAAGGGATTCACCATATTCAGCACCCTGCTGCTGCGGGTGATCACAATCCTACGCACTTCTTAATCAACGTCGGTGTATTATTAATTGGTGTTGTGTTAGAAAGTTCAGTTTTATATAAAGCTGGTAAAGAAGTGTTAGAAGAAGTTAATAAACCAACAACTGGTCTTCACCCTTTCACTACGAGTTATGCCAATTTAGCTAAAGCTAAGCCTGCAACGAAGTTAGTATTTATGGAAGATACTGTTGCAACGGGTGGCGGTGTTATCGCTTTAATCGCCGTTATTGTTTCTCGTTTTACAGGATTCACAATGATTGAAGGTATTGTATCTGTTATTATCGGTTTAGCGATGTTCTACGTTGTATTTAAAGTGTTTATGGAAAATGCAGCTGGTGCTATCGGTCGCGCTGATGAAGATATGGAAGTTTATGCTTCTAAAATCATTTTAGAGCATCCTGAAATCTCTGATATTAAACGTTTAGTCGTTATGAAAGAAGGAGAAGATAAGCATATTGAAGCGACTGTGGAAACATTAGGTCATCAATTTAATCTACGTGAATTATCTGCAATCAAGAAAGATTTAGTTACAAAGTTATTACAACAACCACACGTTACAGATGTCAATATCGAAATCATGGAAGATGACGGTACGGATGACTGGATCAGTGGTAAAGGATCATCAGTAAATATAGTACACAAATAAGGAGAGAATTATATGCCATTTATTACAGTAGAATTACTAGAAGGTCGTTCAGAAGAACAGTTAAAGAAAATCGTTGAAGAAGTAACTGAAGTTGTTGCTACAAATGCGAACGCACCGAAAGAAAATATTCATGTATTTATTAAAGAATTGAAAAAAGAGCGCTATGCAGTGGCTGGTAAATTAAAATCAGAATCTTAATTCAAAGAAAAAACCTGTTTGTCCTTAGCGGACAAGCAGGTTTTTATTGTTCATTCGGATTGATTCGTGCAGCCATATTAATACGTTTCGGAGCAGGCTCAGGTTCTACAACTGCTTTTATATCATTTAGTATCATCGAATAATCATTTTGGAAGTCGACAACGCGTCCCCCATCTAAATATTGATCGAGTCCTTTATGGATAATGATATAGATTGATTCATTTTCTTCTTTGTTTGTGCAAGAGATAATATATTGTGTTAAAGCTTCAGCGTAATCAACTGGATAGCCGATAAATTCTGAGATTAATCTGACCATAACAACTTGTATTTCTTCTGCGCCAAAGTCATTTTTTTGTGCATAACCATTGAGTACACCGAAAGTATACGCCACCATTGCCTGATCATCTGCATCACTATGTTCATCGTATACAGGTGACGCTTGTAATGTATCAGCAACTTTCACAGCATACTGGTACATTGCTTCTAAATCATTCATTTTAAATCCCTCCATTTAATTCATAATTTATTTTATCATTGTTATATTATGAATGCATATAATAAAAACTCAGTCTTCTGACTGAGTTTATTCCTCTAGGAATTTCTTAATGGCTGCTTTATTTTTCTCTTTATCAATTTCTAATACTGCGCCAGCTTCAGGATAACTCATCTGAGTATAACTATCTTTCACTGGAATAACTAGCGTATTAGGGTCTTTACTACCTCTAATTACAAACGAAGTGCCTGTTCTAAATATTTCTCCATCAGTCATGTCTGTATTGATATACCCTCTTGCAATACCAGCAAGTTTAGGTGTTTTTAAGATTACTGGAAGACTAACCATTTCTTTCTTTAAAGCACGGATTACTTGCTGTTGACGTCTAACGCGACCAAAGTCAGCTTCAGCATCATTTCTGAATCGTGCATAGCCAAGTAACTCTTTACCATTTAGATTGTGTTTTCCTTCAGTCAGCGTGACACCGATTTTTTCTGACATATCCTTTTCAACATCAATAGGTACACCATTCGGCGATATTTCATCAACCATTGCAGAAAATCCTTTAAAATCAACAATCGCATAATGATCAATATCGATATCTAGATTCTGTTTAATCGTTTGGCGTAAAAGTTCCGGTCCACCTAATGTATATGCTGTATTAATCTTATAATTTCTGTAACCTGGTATTTCAGCATAAATATCACGCATCACGGAAATAACTTTCATCTTTTTATTTAAATAATTATATTGACCAATCATGATGGAATCAGTTCTCGCAGATCCATCAACTGCTCGGTCCTGCCCTAATATTAATATGTTAATTTTTCCATCTTTTTTATTCACACCGTTAAATTCATATTGCTCATGTTTCGGTGCATGCTTTTCAGCTTGCTTTAAGCCACTTTCATAACTCGATTTTATGTATAAAAAACATCCTAATAAAATACAAATAATAAATAATAATATAAACGGTAACTTACGAATACGACGCTTTTTTCGGCGACGTACAGGTGGCGTTTGTCCATCCATAATAAAACACCCTACTTTCCATTCTCCAGTATATTAAACTTATAAAAAATAAGACTAAATTGCAAGCAAATACCTATGGTAATTGTACATTATTATCGTAAAATAATTAAAAGGAGGTAGATTGAAATGAAAACGATATATTTTGCCGGAGGTTGCTTCTGGTGCATGGTAAAACCTTTTGATTCATTTGATGGTATTGAAAGTGTAAAGAGTGGTTATATGGGTGGACATATTGAAAATCCAACTTATGAACAAGTGAAAACAGGTACGACAGATCATCTTGAAGTCGTTGAAATAATTTATGATGATGCTGTATTCTCATTTGATAAATTATTAGAGATTTTCTTTGCTCAAATTGATCCGACAGATGCTGGCGGTCAATATATGGACAGAGGCACACAATATAGTACTGCTGTATTTTATACTGATGAAACGCAAAAAATGAAAACAGTAGATTACATAGAAAGTATTCAAGATAGATTTGATAAGCCGATTGTGACTGAAATACGTGCCGCTGAAGTGTTCTATTTAGCTGAAGATGAGCACCAGGAGTTCTATAAAAGAAACCCTGAACGTTACAAACAGGAACAAATTGATCGTGAAAATTACATAAAGACACAAAAAAATCTGAGCTAATGCTCAGATTTTTTTGATCGATTGATGATTGCATTAATACGAATCATCTGTGTGATGAGTGAACTATCTTTTCGGTAGACTAAATATCTTGATTGCCAGTCAGGATTGAACTTTTCTTTATATTTACGTAATCCTTTAAAACTATAAAGTCTTGAGATAGAATCAAATATCTTCCCTGCCAATCGTTCACGATAAAATGCATGTTTATGACTGCCTACGTTTGATAGTGGTGCCATTCCCATATTAAATGAATGATAGCCCTTCTCTTTCATTAATAGCATTGTATTTAAATATAGACCATCCATCATTTGGAGTTCATTATCTTTCCAGCGTATCATGTCTACTGAGAATGAGTGATTATAATGTGTTGGCATAAATGAGACGAAGCCAATGATTTCAGCATCATTTCTAATCACTCCGATCGGTGCTTTGTTTAAATAATCAGGATTAAACTGCCCTACTGAGAAATTCATTTCGTTACGTCCATTTAACCATTCATTCGAAACTTCTTGTAATTGTGCAATTAAACAATCATCAAATGGAGGCTCTAGCACTTCGTAGCGATATCCTTCTGTTTCGAATTTATTGACAGTTGCTCGAAATGCACGTTTTTTCTTTCCGCTGATTGTAAAGTCTTCAAGCGGAATGACTGCTTCCTCACCTAGTTTAAAGAATATATTTCCGAAATCATGATACATCGGTAACAGATGCGGTTGAACCTGATAGAATGCCACGTCATAACCATAATATTCTGTCTTATCATAGAACTGTGTCAGTAAACATTGGAAAGATGCCTTATTTCCTATTGGATCACCTAATACGATAATACTATCATTTTTAAATTGAAACATGACAAATGCATCACGCTCATCATTTGTAAAGAATAATTTGTCACCAGTGAATGCCAGATGACTTACAAAATTCCCGCCATAAGACTGAATAATTTTGTCTATCTCCTCTGTTGACATTTGCATATCAACTTTAGTTTTAAATTTTTTATTGAAAAGATAAGAGAGTGTATACGTCACACCTGCAAATAATACGATTAAAAGCAGGAAATAATATTTTAGTAAGTTACTATCGAAATCAATATTTTCTGTGCGAATCAAACCTTCTAATTGTAATGAAAGTAACCATCCGTTGATTGATAATAACACGATTGATGAAAGAATGGTTAATCCAGCTCTTTTTAATGTTATTGGTCTTCTAATCGAACTGACATTCCGATTGCCGATAAACAATAGTATTAACACAATAAATAGCCAGATATAAATGAGAAAGTTTCCATATGTCAGATATACGACAATCAGTAAAATACTTACTGCGACCATACTCATTACATGCGAGCGTCTTGTGTCATGCATAATACCCTTAGCATTAATGATTAATATCAGCGCAGCCACTCCATATAATGCGGCTAGAAATAAATACGTATTATGTTTCACATCATAGATAGCTTCTATGATTACTAAACCGTTACTTAAAAATAATAAGAGACCAGTAATACCAACAATAACTCCTAATGCAATTGCGGGAAGTTTTACAATTACGTCACGTAAAATGCTTAAAAACAAATTGCTTGTCTCAATTGCTGGTCCAACATATTTATGATCTTCAAATCGATCTTCAAATTGTTTTCTCGCCACACCTCTATACTCGAAAGTCGATAATGCAAGTGCAAGCAGGAATGGTACAAAGTAATAAACTACGCGATAAATAAGTAAAGCAAGTAATACTTGTTCTTCTGTAATTCCAATAGCTTTAAAACCTACAAGAATCATTAAATCAAATGCACCAAATCCACCTGGTACGAGTGATATTAATCCTGCTAAAGCTGCTACAACAAATATGCCGATGACAACTGCAAATGGTACGGGATTACCAATACATTTAAAGATTAAGTACATTACGCCACTCGCTGCAATCCACTCCAATGCAGAGACTAAAGTAAATTTTAATCCTAATAATTTATCCTGATTGACCGGTTTTATAAATGTATATACTAAAAACACAGGTAAGAATAAAGCAGTGATAATTAATGCAATGTTATACCATGGGTAGTGATCAAAGGCATGCGTGTTATTAAATAAATTGAATATGATACCTAGACTTAAAATGCTCATTCCCGAAATCATTGATATTAACAACAAGGAGATTGCTTTAACTAAAGTTCTTTCGTCATCAGCATAATTTCTATAAACTAGTAATCGCAGTCCAGCACCAATTATGCCTCCGAATCCAATTACAGCGTTTAATGCATTCGCTATAAAACTTGTGTTCAATAACTTTTTCTTAGGAATTGATAAATTTAAATTTTTAGCCAATACAAAGTCATATAACGATAACAACATTACTGCTAAAAACCCTGATATAATCAGACCAGCGAGTTCATAAGACTGCAACGATTTAAACGCAATATAGGTTGCTTTATAATCAATAGATGATAATTCACCGATTAATTTATAAAAAATAAAAACAAATAGTAAAGATATAAATAATATTTTTAGTTTGTTTTGGTGGTAATTTAAAAATGTTTTCATATTTACCCACTTTCTATGTTAAAAAATGTATTTAAATATTGTTTATGTAAAAAAACGATATTACTATTGTACATGTAAATACCATTTTTGCAAAATCACAAAAAAATGAAGCATAAACAAGAGTTATGCTTCATTTTTATTAATCTCATATGGACCATGTGCATCCTGAAAATATTTATTATATCGTATTTTAAATTTATGGAAGAAAAATTGTACTAAAACTTTCATAATTGCGTATAGCGGAATACCAAGAATAACACCGATGATACCGAGCATGTTTCCTGCACATAGCAGAACGAAGATAATTGTAAGTGGATGAATCTTCATCGTTTTACCCATAATACTTGGAGAAATAAAATGACCTTCTAAAAATTGTACCGCCATCCACACAACAGCTAACTTCAATAGCATAAGTGGTGAGTCAACAAGTGCGATGATGATTGCCGGACTGATGGCAATCATAGGTCCTAAATAAGGCACAACACTTGTAACTGCAGCAATACACGCTAAGATAAGTGCATATTCCAGTCCTATAATTTTATAACCGATAAACAGTAACACTCCTATACAAAAAGCAACAATCATTTGTCCCTGAATATATGAACCAACCTGGACATTCATCTTCTCCAGAATTTCATTGAAATCACTGCGATAGCGTGGGGGTAATAATTTGATCAAATAGCTTTTAAATTGTTTACCGTCTTTAAGTAAAAAGAATAATACAAAAGGAAATGTCATAATTACCACTGCTACACTAGCAATTGTGCCGATAATAGATTTTAAACGAGATGAAAAGCTACCGAGATAATCCCCTACTTTATTAGGTAGATCACTTAAGTTCGTGTTCACCCACTTCTGAATGTCCTGCATATATGGAGCAATGCGTGAATTAGAAGCAATATCATTAAACTTATTAAGGAGATGTTTCATATAATCCGGAAAGTTTGCTACTAGACTTAATATTTGCTGTTCAATTAAAGGTATTAATACAGTAATAAGTATTGTGAATACACCGATAATCAATAAAAACAAAATAATAATCGCATAAAGTCTTTTGACCCTATTGCGTTCCAGTAAATCTACGATTGGATTTAATAGATAAAAAAGTATAAAAGCTAAAATGATTGGACCAATAATCGTATTAAAGATAATGAGAAGTGGTTTAAATACAAATGATACTTTAGCAAAAACAAAGAATAATATCCCTACTAAAATAAGGACACATAATGAAAAGATGAGATTTTTTCCACCTAAAAAACGCATAAATCGATTATCCTGCATGGATTGTTTCCTCCTTATGTTTTTTATTTTGATTTTAACAAATCAATTAAGGTTTACATAATCAAGTTATTGTATTCTTTAGTGTTAAATATAATATCAAATTTAACCATAATTATCATAAAAAAGCAAATTAGGGACCAGCGCATGCTAGTCCCTAATCGTTTCAATATAATTATTTGATATCTAAAATTGCATCTCCTGCAACTGTATGACCATATTTAATATTGTGCATTGATTTGTCTGTTAAGTTTGTGAAAATGATTGGTGTGATATCACTATCAGCATTTGCACGAATATATTCTAGGTCTACTTTTAATAATGTTTGACCTTTCGTTACATGATCACCAGGTTTAACTAACATTTCAAAACCTGCACCTTTTAATCCAACTGTTTCTAATCCGAAGTGGATTAAAACTTCAATACCATCATTACTTTCAAGACCAAGTGCGTGTTTTGTCGGGAAGTCCATCTTAACCTCACCGTCAAATGGTGCAACAACTAATCCTTCTTCTGGTTTAATCGCTACCCCGTCACCCATCATTTTTTGACTGAATACTTGATCAGGTACCGTTGAAAGTTCAACCACTTCACCAGTAATTGGTGCATAAATTGTAGTTGCTGTAGATGTTGAAATATTTGATGTTGCTGGAACAGCTTCAATTGTTTCTTCTGCTTTTACAGCACCTGGGTCTTCGATATGCACTTGTTCTGGACGTGTAACTTCACCAGACATAATACGTGCCATTTCATGTTTAATCTGATCTGACTTTGGACCGAAGATAGCTTGCATGTTGTTTCCAACTTCTAATACCCCTGCAGCACCTAACGCTTTTAATTCTGGTACATCAACTTTAGATTTATCTTTAACTTCCACACGAAGACGTGTAATACAAGCATCTAAATGTTTGATATTTTCTTTACCACCCATTGCATCTAACACACTGAAAGGTAATTCATCATTAGAAGTTACTTTATTCACAACCTCTTCATCTTCTCTTCCAGGTGTTTTTAGATTCAATTTTACAATAAAGAATCTAAATACTGAGTAGTAAATAACTGCATATACTAATCCCACAGGAATTACTAACCACCAAGGTGTTCTGCCTTGTAAAATACCGAAAGTGAAGAAATCAATAAATCCTCCTGAGAACGTATAACCTAAATGTAAATCCATTAAATACAAGATTAAGAATGATAATCCATCTAATACTGCATGAATAAAGAATAATACTGGTGCAACAAATAAAAATGAAAATTCTAATGGCTCAGTAATACCTGTTAAGAAAGATGTTAAGGCTGCAGACGCCATTAAACCACCTACGAATTTTTTCTTTTCAGGTTTAGCAGTATGATATATTGCTAAAGCTGCTGCTGGTAAACCAAACATCATGACTGGGAATTCACCCTGCATAAATGCACCTGCTGTTAATGGGACTTTATCTTGAATTTGAGCCATGAAAATATTTAAATCACCATGAACAACTTTTCCTGCTGCATTTGTATATGTTCCAAATTCGAACCAGAATGGTGCATGGAAGATATGATGAAGACCAAATGGAATTAGTAATCGTTTAATCATACCAAATGCGAAGACTGCTAATGCTTTATTTTCTTCCATTAAGTAAAGTGATAAGCTATTCATTCCACTTTGTATTGCCGGCCAAATAAAGAACATTGCAATCCCTAGTATAAAAGCACTAAAAGCTGTAACGATTGGTACAAAGCGTTTTCCGGCAAAAAATCCTAAAAATGGCGGTAGTTGGATATTATAAAATTTATTGTATGCCCAAGCAGCTAAAATACCAATAATAATACCACCAAACACACCTGTTTGTAATGTTGGAATACCTAATACAGTAGCATAACCAGGACTAGAACCAACATTTTCAGCATTAATGCCTCCAATTTGTCCCATTGTAACGTTTAACACTAGGTAACCAACGAATGCTGCTATAGCTGCAACACCGTCACCACCAGCTAAACCTACAGCGACCCCGAGTGCAAAGAGCAGTGGCAAGTTATCAAAAATAATTCCACCTGCGGCTTGTAACATAGAAGCAACTTTGACGATAATGTCATTGCTTAAAAACGGGAAAAAATCAACTAATGATTCAGTTTGTAGCGCAGCACCAATCCCTAAAAGTAAACCGGCTGCTGGCAAGATTGCTACCGGTAACATCAATGCTTTACCGATACGTTGTAATTGACCGAATAACGTTTTGAACATATTTTATTCCTCCTAAAATGTTTTGTTTAGATTGCTAGATAAGATAAGAAGAAGATAAAAGCAAATTTACATACATATTCATAAATACTAAGCTAACAAAAAAGGCATAAGTATATACTGGTCCCTTTGTACCAGTAATAACTCATGCCTGCTTTATCAGTTACACGTTATCTACTTCAGTATTAAATGCTTGAATATGCATTGTAAGATATACAAGCTCTGATTCATAAACCGGCTTGTTTAAATGCGTCTGCATCATCTTAACAATCTTTACAGCCGTATTGTAACACAATGGATATTGTACTTTCAATAGGTTTTCTAACTTTTTTTGTTCAGGCATACGATCATCAGCCATCACGCGTTGAACAGCAAAACTAATATGTCTAACAAATCTTGAATAAGCTATAGAATCCTTATCTATATTAACTTTCAAATCCTGTTCTATCATATGAATCGCTTTTGTAATCACTTCGGCCATCATATTCATATCACGAAGCGAATGATTATTAACGGATGAATGGATATGTAACGCAATAAAACCTACTTCCGTTCTTGGAAAATTAACTTGTAGCTTATCATTTAACATTTGAACAACTTGTTCAGCAATTAAAAATTCTTTCTGATATAGTGCTTCTGTTTCTTTTAAAAATGGATTTGCAACAAAAATACCATCTTTATAACGTTTCAGAGCAAAAATGATATGATCCGTTAATGATAAAATAATTTTATCGTCCATCTGTCCATCTGTTCGCTTATCGATAAATTCCACAATCTCGATGACTGTTGCAATAACATGGTCATCTGTTAACGTCATTAAATCTTTATAGCGTTCTTTTTCCTGTTCCGTTTTAAGTTCGAACATTTTTTCTATCTTGTTTAAATCCTGATCTATAATTGTATGCCCAGCTTTTTTATTGAAGCCTATACCTTTACCGATCAATACAACTTCCTTATTATTTTTAAGTGCAATTAATACATTATTATTCAACACTTTTTCGACAATATATTGTCCCATATTAAATACCTCATTCCAAAGACCTATGTGTTCAATTTAGTTACATGGTAAAATAATGTTAGCTATATATATAGCTGCTATATTATAAGTAAATATAGTGAAACTTAATATTAAATAAAAATTGGAGGGATTAAGTTGAAATTATACAAAAAGTTATTATTCATTTCAATAGCATTATTACTACTTGTAGTTCCATTTAAAAATGCTGACGCTGTTACTGAAGAAGCCTGGTCTGAAGCTGTTACTGTTTACGGTGCTGCCCTTGAACAAAATAGTGATCTGCAAAGTAAAACTAAATCATTACTCGGCACAGATGATAGTGATAAGACAACATATGTCCATGCTGCAGATTTAACAAAATATTTAGGCTTACAATCTAACGATAGTGTTTTAAAATCTAGTATTCGAATCAAAAAATTATCAGCTGGATCTGGTCTTTCTTTAAATATAAACCAATCAGCAGGTAAAATCACTAAAATTACCGAAGATACTTACAAAAATGCATTACTCACTGCTGGTGTAACGGATGCTGAAGTTACGATTGCAGCAGCAGAAGATGTTACTGGTGAAAGTGCGTTAGCTGGTGTATATAAAGCATTTGAAGCTCAAGGCGAAACAATTGACACTGCACAGACGCAAGCCGCTCAATATGAATTGAATTCAATTTCAAATATTAATGCAGAAAATGCCGGCAAAGAAGGGTTCTCTCAAGAACAATTAAATAAAGCAATCGCCGAAGCTAAAGCGGAAATTGCCAAGCAAGGTGCTAACTTAAATACGACTGAAATTAAAAATATCGTTGTACAGAAGATTGAAAACAATGGATTGAATAATATTATTTCTGACAACCAAATTAACATCATCGTTAACTTCATTAATAATGCACAAAATTCTGGTGTATTCAGTGGAGAAAATAAAGATAAGTTTATCAATGGTGCAAAAGACTATGTCAATGAGATTAAAAATTCAGATGGCTTTAAACAAGCTGCTGATAAAGCAAAAGATATGGGGAAAAGTATCCAGGATTCTCTTGAAAAAGAAGGCGTATGGGATAAATTTATGAACTTTATTCAATCCATTATCGATGCGATTATGGGATTATTTAAATAATGTTATATAAAAAGAATCAGCGGATGATTTCATTCGCTGATTCTTTTTGTCTTTATTTAGAAAATTGTTTTACTATTTAATTTTTTTAATCTCTTTCGTTTCTAGATTATCCTGTTCAGGATGATATTCGTAAGGATTCTCTCCCCATGTTTCAACAGATGATAAATCTGCTTTAACATGTTTTGTCTTAAACACTGGATTTAAACCTTTTTTGCGTTGTTCTCCGTAATCTTTTGCAACTTCGAATACAACATGTGCTAATCCAATGATTGCTGTAATATTTAAGATGGCCATTAATCCCATAAATAAATCAGCTGTAGACCAAACTGTTTCAACTTTAATAACAGCTCCGAAAAATACCATGAGTACTACTAACAATCTGAAAATAAACATTACTGTTTTATTTGTTGTCAAATATTCGATGTTTGATTGTCCATAGTAGTAATTACCTAACACAGATGAATATGCAAATAAAAATACTGCAATCGTTAAAAATACTCCGCCAAATGAACCGATATGACTGTTTAAAGCTGCTTGAGTAACTTCAATCCCTTGAGGGGCTTTCTCACCAAACTCTAAACCACCATATAATAAAATCATTATTGCAGTAGCCGTACATACTAGCATCGTATCAAAGAATACACCAAGGGATTGTATTAACCCTTGTTTAACCGGATGACTTACTGCTGCAGTAGCTGCAGCATTTGGAGCAGAACCCATACCTGCTTCATTTGAGAATAATCCACGTTTAATACCTTGCATGATGGTAAACCCTAAAGCACCACCAAATGCTGGTTCTAAACCGAATGCACCTTTAATGATCTGCATAAGCATCGGAATAACATCACTAATATGTGTGATTAATACAAACAATACGATACAGATATAAAGAATCGCCATTAAAGGAACAATTGCTGTTGACACGTTAGCAATCCAACGTACGCCACCAAAGATTACAAGTGCCGTAATCACAGCCAGGATGATTCCTGTCCAGAATGGATCAAAATTATATTGTTCTTTAAAACTTGCAGCAATCGTATTTGATTGTACCGTATTAAAGACAAAAGCAAATGTTACGGTAATAAGTATTGCAAATGTTGTACCTAACCATTTTTGACCTAATCCATGTTCCATATAGTAAGCTGGTCCCCCGCGGAAACCACCTTTTTCATCTTTAACTTTATATACTTGCGCGAGTGTCGCTTCAAAAAATGCACTTGCAGCACCAAAGAATGCAATGACCCACATCCAGAAAACTGCACCTGGACCCCCTAAGACAATTGCAGTTGCAACACCAGCGATATTACCAGTACCTACTCGGCTTGCTGCACTTATAGCAAAAGCCTGAAAAGATGAAATACCTTTTTTCCCATCTTCGAGTGTTTCAGGTTTCTCACCGATTACCCTAAACATTTCAGGTAACCATCTAAACTGAACAAATCTTGAACTTAAACTAAAGAAGAATCCAGCAAGTAATAATAAACCGATTAAAAATTCAGTCCATATTAAATCATTACCAGCAGTGACAATCGATTTAAACCACTCTGGTATCATTGCATCAAAATCAACATTCGAAAACATATAAAACCTCCATATTCTTTAATAAAAATAATACAAAGTTCATTTTATCATAGAATATGAAGGTTTCAATTTTTATTTTTTTATATATAAATTTATTTATTATATATTAATAAGCTATCAAACAATATTTAACCGTAAAATTTAATACTTACTCATCAGCAATCATAAGATTAAATGCATCAATCTGTCCAAATTCTTTTTCATCTACGATAAAGCTACCGTTTGTATATCGATCAGCATTACGTATTGTTTTTGTATTAGACTGATATGTTTCATTTGAAGCAGATAATGTAAAGTTTAAATCATCGGTTATGATATATGCATTAACTACTTTATGCGGATTAGATTTGAGCTCTTTTAAGATAACAACGCCTCTATTCGCTCGCTTACTTTCTTCAAATAAATCTATTTTCATCTTTTTCATTGCTCCACGTTGCGTCGCAATAATAAGATCACTCTCCGGATAAAGAATTTCAGTTGAAACAACTTTATCATTATCTTTGAGATTAATTGATTTTACGCCCGCAGCTTTAATACCAATATTATTGATTTCAGCTAAGGAATAATGTAATGCAAAACCATTTTGAGTAACTACAAGTATATGTTCTTCACCTGTGATAGATTGTACAGTAATTACCTGATCATCATCTTTTAACTTCATACAGACAATCGGTCTTGAATAACGTGTCACATTAAAATCATTAAGCAATGTCTTTTTAATCATTCCATTTTGTGTCGCTATCATTATACTTTGTTCCTGATTAAAGTCATTAACATTGATCATTCCTACAACATATTCATTTTGCGTGAGTGGGACAATTTGTGATAAATGTGTACCAAGTTCCTTCCATTTCACATCAGGTAACTGATGAACTGGTATGTAGATATAGTGCCCTAAGTTTGTAAACACAAGCAGTACATCCTGCAGATTACTCTCTTTATAATCAAGTATTGAATCTCCTTCTTTAGTTCCGAGTTCATTTAATCCACTTGCTCCAAAACTTCTTGGTGAAGTACGTTTAATATAACCGTCTTTCGTAATACTTACAATTGCTTCTTCGCTAGGAATTAAAATCTCTTTAGAAATCTTAATTTCCTGAATCTCGTCTTCAATAGTACTTAATCTAGGTTCACTAAAGTCTTTTTGTACAGCTTTAAGTTCACGTTTAATCACCGACATTAAGTGCTTTTTATCGTTAAGGATTTTTTCAAGCTTTTCTAAAGTTGCCTTTAATTCATCATGTTCATTTTCTAATTGCACGATATCCGTATTCGTTAAACGATATAACTGTAACATCACAATGGCTTCAGCTTGTGCTTCTGTAAAGTCATATTTAGTTTTTAAATTTTCTTTTGCATCGCTTTTGTTTTTAGACTGACGAATCGTTTCAATCACTTCATCTAAAATCGACAATGCTTTAATGAGACCTTCAACAATGTGCATTCGTTTTTTAGACTGATCTAGCTCAAACTGACTACGACGTAAAATAACTTCCTGTTGATGCTTGATATAACTTTGTAGCATCGCTTTGACACCTAAAAGACTTGGGCGTCTGTCACTGATTGCTACCATATTAAAGTTATAGGCAACTTGTAAATCAGTATTTTTATATAAATAGTTTAATATACCTTCTGCATTAGCATCTTTCTTAAGCTCAACGGCAATTCTCAAACCATTTCTATCTGTTTCATCACGAACTTCAAGAATGCCTTCAATCTTCTTATCAGCTCTTAATTCATCAATACGTTTAACAAGCGTACTTTTATTCACTTCAAAAGGAATTTCAGTAATAACAATCTCTTCTCTGCCGCCACGTAATTTTTCAATCTCAACTTTACCACGTACAATCGCTTTACCTTTACCCGTTTCATATGCTTGTTTTATACCTGACTTACCTTGAATAATACCACCTGTCGGAAAATCTGGTCCTGGCATGACTGTCATAATTTCTTCAGTAGTAACATTAGGATTATCGATGATCATTAATGTGGCATCGATTACTTCACTCAAATTATGTGGTGGTATATCAGTGGCATAACCTGCAGAGATACCTGTTGACCCATTGACTAATAGATTAGGATAATTTGCAGGTAGCACCATAGGCTCCATTGCAGTATCATCAAAGTTTTGTACCCAATCAACAGTATCCTGATTAATATTACGTAATAATACACTGGCAAGTTTAGATAATTTTGCTTCTGTATAACGCATTGCTGCAGGAGGATCATTATCGATGCTACCGTTATTACCGTGCATTTCAACGAGGACGTGACGTAATTTCCAGTCCTGACTCATACGGACCATTGCATCATATACTGAAGTATCACCATGTGGGTGATAATTACCGATAACGTTACCTACTGTTTTAGCACTTTTTCTGAAGTTCTTATCATAAGTATTACCTTCAGCATGCATCGCAAATAAAATACGACGTTGTACTGGTTTTAGACCGTCTCTGACATCTGGTATTGCACGATCCTGAATAATATATTTACTATAGCGTCCAAATCGATCACCTATAACATCTTCTAAAGGTAAGCTTTGTATATTTTCCTGCATTACGCTATACCTCCTTCAGATAAATCTACATCTTTAATCACAGCAACATCCTCTTCTTCTTCAAGTAACAATAACTCATCACTTTCAAGTATACTGGCATCTTCCTGCATACCAAATTCAACATTTTGTTCAATCCAGTCACGTCGTGGCTCAACTTTATCACCCATTAATGTTGATACACGTTTGGCACTTCTTAGTTCATCATCTATTTCAACACGAATTAATGTGCGCGTTTCAGGATTCATCGTTGTATCCCAAAGCTGATCGGCATTCATTTCACCTAAACCTTTATATCGCTGTAAAATAAATCCTTTACCTACTTTTTTCTGTACATCTTTTAATTCATCGTCCGTCCATGCATATTCAATCACTTCTGTTTTACCTTTACCTTTTGAAACTTTATATAAAGGTGGTAACGCTATATAAACTTTTCCTGCTTCAATAAGCGGGCGCATATATTTAAAGAAGAATGTAAGTAATAATACCTGGATATGTGCACCATCTGTATCTGCATCTGTCATGATAATCACTTTATTGTAATTGCTATCTTCAATATTAAAGTCGTTGCCGACACCGGCACCGATCGTATGAATAATCGTACTGATCTCTTCATTCTTTAATATATCTTCAAGCTTAGCTTTCTCTGTATTAATGACTTTACCACGCAATGGCAGTATCGCTTGAAATTTTCGATCGCGTCCTAGTTTAGCAGAACCGCCGGCAGAGTCACCCTCTACTAAATATAGTTCATTTTTCTCTGTATTTTTACTTTGAGCAGGTGTTAATTTACCTGACAATAATGTTTCTTTACGCTTATTTTTCTTACCATTTCTAGCCTCTTCACGTGCTTTGCGTGCAGCATTCCTTGCTTGAGCTGCTTTTACAGCTTTTTTCACAAGTACCTGGCTCAGCTTACCATTCTCTTCAAAATAATACGGTAGCTGTTCAGCAAGCATCGCATCTACTGCACTTCTTGCTTCACTTGTCCCAAGCTTAGATTTCGTTTGACCTTCAAACTGTAAAAGATGTTCTGGAATCTTAACAGAGATAATCGCAGTCATACCTTCTCTAATATCATTACCGTCCAGATTTTTATCTTTTTGTTTTAATTCACCAATCTTTCTCGCATATTCATTAAATACACGCGTCATCGCTGTCTTCATACCAACTTCATGTGTCCCGCCATCTTTCGTACGTACGTTGTTAACAAATGAAAGTATCGTCTCTGAATACTGATCATTGTACTGGAAGGCAACTTCCACTTCAATCTCATTTGATGTACCGCTGAAATGCGCCACTTCATGTAAGGTTTCTTTACCTTCATTAACAAATTTCACGAAATCACTTAAGCCATCTTCAAAATAAAAATCATCGTGACGTTCCGGAACTACACGATTATCCGTGATTGAAATATGTAAGTCTTTTAATAAAAATGCTGACTCACGTAGACGCTCGCTTAACGTTTCATAGTTAAATTTCGTCGTTTGCTTAAAAATTGAAGGATCCGGTTTAAATGTTACACGCGTTCCTGTTTTTTTTGATGTCCCTATTTCTTCTAAAGTAGTTACAGCCACACCACCACTTTCAAAACGTTGTTTAAAAATCTTACCATTATTATGAATCGTTACTTCTAACCATTCACTTAAAGCATTTACTACAGAGGCCCCTACACCGTGTAGACCACCTGTCGTTTTATATCCACCCTGTCCAAACTTACCTCCGGCATGCAATACAGTAAAAATTACTTCAGGTGTCGGTTTACCTGTCTTATGCAGACCTGTCGGCATCCCACGCCCATTATCTGTTACTGTTACAGAATCATCTTCATTCAATATCACATCTATTTTATTACCATGACCATTTAACGCTTCATCGATAGAATTATCTAAAATTTCATATACAAGATGATGAAGCCCTCTTGTGTCAGTAGAACCGATATACATACCAGGTCTTTTTCTAACTGCTTCTAAACCTTCTAAAACTTGTATCGATTCATCATTATATTGATTTTTCGGCAAAATATTACCCCCTACAAACATACGTTCGTTTAATTTATACACATTCACTATTTTATCTAATCCCTATATTTTTGCAAGTATTTATACAAAAACATAAAAGTTTACATAATATATTTATAGTAGTAAATAGT
This sequence comes from Macrococcus sp. PK, assembly GCF_022501545.1. Taxonomy (NCBI): domain Bacteria; kingdom Bacillati; phylum Bacillota; class Bacilli; order Caryophanales; family Staphylococcaceae; genus Macrococcus; species Macrococcus sp. PK. Next base: position 15,568 of record NZ_JAEPRF010000006.1, on the reverse strand, counting down.
TGTGCTCTATTCAACTTTATCATAAACACTATAAAAACGGTACGGGCTATCATAGATGAATTAAAATAATAGCGATGGAATTTCGATAATTATTTTCTATTTCATCTGAATAAGCTATAATAATAGTATGTTTTTATGAATAACTATTAGTACCTGCTAATATAAGGAGAGATTTTATGGTTATCGCGATGATGTTAATCGCAGCATATTTAATCGGTAGTATCCCTACAGGATTAATTATTGGTAAATTATTTTACAATATAGATATTAGACAACATGGCAGTGGGAATTTAGGTGCAACGAATACGTTTAGAATCCTCGGTAAGAAGGCAGGAATATTCGTAACGATCTTTGATGTTTTAAAAGGTACGATTCCCGCACTATTCCCAGTTATATTTAATCAGAATGTTCATCCCATTATCATCGGTGTTGCAGCAGTTATCGGCCATGTATATCCAATATACTTAAAATTTAAAGGTGGCAAAGCTGTTGCTACAAGTGCAGGTGTGATCCTTGGTACAAATCCGGTGCTATTCTTAATCATTGCTGTCATCTTCTTTAGTTTATTGTTTACAACGAAAATGGTGTCACTAACAAGTATGCTAACAAGTATCGCAAATTTTATCGGTTCACTATTTTTTGATGATAAAATTTTAATGGTTGTATCGTTTATCATTATGATTGTTATCATCGTTAGACATAAATCAAATATAGAACGTATCATGAACGGTTCAGAACCTAAAATAAATTTTAAGAAGAAGTGAGGTTTATCATGCAGATAAATTTAAATGATACAGCAGTTGAGTGGTTTAAATCAGAATTTGATTTCCCAGAAGGTTCAGGTTTAAAGTTTTTTATTCGTTATGGTGGCTCATTTCAATTAAAACAAGGCTATTCACCAGGATTTATGGTTGATAAACTACAAAATGTCGGCTATCAGGAAGAAAAAGGTGGACTCGTCTACTTTGTTGAAGAAACGGATCTATGGTATTACAAAGATGACACGATGAATGTTGTGGCAGTAAATGATGAAATTAAATATAGAATAGCTCCAAAAAAGCCGGGTCAATATTGACCCGGCTACTTTTGTATATTTTAAAGTTCACCCATTGCAACAAACTCCAGATACTTGGCATGCCACTCTGGATAATAGCGATCTAATCGTATTGGTCGATCGCTACCTTTTTTTAGTACGACATGTGTTGTTTGTCCTGTGGCAGCAATCTCCCCATTCTCTTTAATCACTTCGTAAGCATAGACAGTTTTTAACTTTGAATAAGCATGTATCCATGTTTTGATTGTTATCTTTTCAGGATAAGTAATTGAGCGTTTATATTTTACATTTACATCTAATACAGGTGAAATTAGATCATCTTTTTCCATATCTGCATAGCTGAATCCAGCTTTTGCAATAAAATCTGTTCGAGCAACTTCAAACCATATTAAATAATTTGCATGATAAACGACATCCATTTTGTCTGTTTCTGCATAACGCACTTCTATTTCTTTTTCTGTATAATACAAATTATCCACCTTCTTATAAATGATAACTCTATTGTACCAAATGTTTAGTACTTGGTACTAAAAAAAGACCTATGAATTTTTAATTCATAGGTCAATTATTTTTATTGCGTTAACTTATCTCTTAAAACCATTTGTAGAATACCACCATGACGGTAGTAATCTAATTCTACTTCTGAGTCAAATCGTGCTAAAGCATTGAATTCAACAACAGTTCCATCAGTTTTCACTGCAGTAACTTTCACTTCATCACGTGGTTTGATACCTTCATTGATTTCAACTGAGAATGTTTCAGAACCATCTAACCCTAATGCATCTGCAGAATCACCTTTTAAGAATTGTAAAGGTAATACACCCATCATCACTAAGTTAGAACGGTGAATACGCTCGTAACTTTGAGCGATCACTGTTTTTACGCCTAAAAGATTAGTACCTTTTGCAGCCCAGTCACGACTAGAACCCATACCGTAGTCATTTCCAGCTAACACGACTAATCCTTTACCATCTGCCTGATATTTCATACAAGCATCGAAAATCGGCATTACTTCACCCGTTGGCCAATACGTTGTAAATCCACCTTCTGTACCTGGTGCGATTTGGTTTTTAATACGGATATTTGCAAATGTACCACGCATCATTACTTCATGATTACCACGACGAGAGCCATATGAGTTAAAGTCACGGATTTCAACGCCATTTTCTCTTAAGTATTTTCCTGCTGGTGTATCTTTACCGATAGCACCTGCCGGAGAAATATGGTCAGTTGTAACTGAGTCACCAAATTTACCCATAACCGCTAAATCTTTAAGTGGTGCAATACTTCCTGGTTCTTTAGATAATCCCTGGAAGAATGTAGGATTTTGAATATATGTCGATGTCGGATCAAAATCATATAAAGGTTGATCAGTTGATTCAATTTGGTTCCACATTTCATTTGAATTAAAGACATTTTCATATTCTTTTCTAAATAATTCTGGTGTTACAACAGCATTAACTTCATTTTTAACTTCATCAATCGTTGGCCAGATATCTTTTAAGAATACATCTTTACCATCGTGACCTTTACCGATCGGATCATTTTGTAAATCGATGTCAACAGTACCAGCTAACGCGTATGCCACAACAAGTTGCGGTGAAGCAAGGTAGTTTGCTTTCACTAATGGATGAATACGACCTTCAAAGTTACGGTTACCAGATAATACAGAAGTTACTAATAAATCTTCTTTTGAAATTGTTTCTTCAATTTCAGGTAATAACGGACCTGAGTTACCGATACATGTCGTACATCCGTAACCGACAGTATTAAATCCTAATTGATTAAGATACGTTTGTAATCCTGAATCTTCAAGATATCCTGTAACAACTTTAGAACCCGGTGCTAATGAAGTTTTCACATAAGCAGGCACTTGTAATCCTTTTTCTACAGCTTTTTTAGCAACTAATCCAGCACCTAACATCACGTAAGGGTTTGATGTATTTGTACAAGATGTAATCGCCGCAATTGCGATATCTCCCGTTTTCATTGTGATGGATTTACCATCAGCAAGTGTAGCCGATGCAGTTTTATCAAATTCAGCTTTATCTAATCCATGACCTTGATTGCCCGCTTTAGCAGTAACGGATTTCACAAATTCTTTTTTCATATCGCTAAGTTTGATTAAATCTTGAGGACGTTTCGGTCCTGATAATGAAGCTTCCACAGTTGAAAGATCTAAATTTAATGTATCAGTGTACGTAGGATCTTCTTTATCTGTTGTAAAAAACATGTCATTCTTTACTAAATATTCTTTTACAAGCTGGATATGTGCTTCATCACGACCTGTTAAACGCATATAATTTAAAGCTTCTTCATCAACTGGGAAGAAACCACACGTAGCACCATATTCAGGGGCCATATTAGCAATTGTCGCACGGTCTGCAAGTGGTAAGTTCACTACACCTGGGCCGAAGAATTCAACAAATTTACCGACAACACCTTTTTTACGTAATTCCTGAGTCACACGTAACGCTAAGTCAGTGGCAGTTGCACCTTCAGGAAGTTCTCCCGTCAGTTTTACACCAATTACTTCCGGTACAGGGAAATAAGATGGTTGACCAAGCATACCCGCTTCTGCTTCAATTCCACCTACACCCCATCCAAGTACACCGATACCATTGATCATCGTTGTATGTGAGTCAGTACCTACTAACGTATCAGGGAAAGTAACTTGTTCACCATTTACGTCACGTACGTGAACAACGTTCGCTAAATATTCTAAGTTTACTTGATGTACGATACCTGTTGCTGGCGGAACCGCACGATAGTTATCAAATGCTTTTGTCGCCCAGTTTAAGAATTGATAACGTTCTTTGTTACGTGCAAATTCTAACTCCATGTTACGTTTTAATGCAGTTTCATTACCATAGGCATCCACTTGTACAGAGTGGTCAATTACTAAATCTACAGGTACTTCCGGATTAATCTTCGTAACATCCCCACCAACGTCATCCATTGCTTTACGAAGTGATGCTAAGTCAACGACCGCAGGCACACCAGTAAAGTCCTGTAAAATAACACGTGATGGTTTAAACGGCACTTCAGCGTTTGGATCATTCTTTTTGCCCCATTTTACTAAATGCTTAATATGATCTTCGTTAATTACACGACCATCATATTGGCGTAACACTGATTCTAGTAATACACGAATAGAATAAGGTAAATTTTTAATTTCTCCTAAACCTAATGATTCTAAAGATTTTAAACTATAAAACGTGTACGATTTACCATTTAATTCAAATGTCTGTTTTGCAGTTTGTTGTAAATTTGAATTCATATTCGTTCCCCCTAAAGATTATTAAAGCCTTTACAACCCTATTTTAATCAAAATAGAATGAGAAGTAAATATTATCACATTCCAAATAAGCTATACCAGTTTATAAGTTTTACTTATGATAAAAAGACAGTTCAAGTAAAATAACCTGAACTGTCTTTACTATTATTTATTTTTCTGAGGATTGACCTCATAAGTTTTATTTCTAAACTTTTTATCGGGTTTCAACGTTAACCCAAGCCTCATTCTTTCTTTATTTCCGTCTTTATAGACAGAAACTAACATCAACATTAATACAAATGAGAATGGGAAAGCTGCAATGATCGCTGCGCTTTGCAACGCAGAAAGTCCACCTGCATAAATTAACACAAGCGCGATTAAAGATTGCGCAACACCCCAAATCACTTTAATATAGTTTGCTGGTTCTAAAGAGCCGTTTGTAGACTGCATACCTAATACAAACGTCGCAGAATCTGCTGACGTTATAAAGAAAGTACAAATCAATGATAAAGCTATCAATGATAAGCCCATCGCCATCGGCAAATGTTCAAAGATTGCAAACAATTGAGTTTCAACGACCATTTCACCAATTTTCGGAACATCCTTGAATACTTCAATACCTGTTACACCAAACACACTAAACCATAGTGCACTGATAATAGTAGGAACGAGTAATACACCGATTAAAAATTCACGAATCGTTCTTCCTTTTGAAACACGTGCGATAAAGATACCAACAAATGGGCTCCAGCTCATCCACCAGCCCCAATAATAAATTGTCCAGCTGTTCATCCAGTCATGTTTATTTTTATCAAGTGGCGCAACATCAAAACTCATACTTAAGAAATTCTGTAATAAATTACCGATTGATGTTGAAAACATATTTAAAATTAATACTGTTGGACCTAAAAATAATACTGCAAATAATAATAATGTTGCGAGCGTAATATTTGCATTACTTAAAATTTGGATACCTTTTGATAAGCCACTCCACGCACTTATCAAGAATAATATTGTAACGATAATAACAATGATTAATTTCACGTTAAATGTATTTGGAATATTAAAGAGATAATGCAAACCACCATTGATCTGCTGAGCACCCATACCAAGTGAAACTGCAACCCCTACTACTGTTGCAAATACTGCAAGTACATCAATGATTGTTCCAATCCATCCATCAACCTTATTCCCTAACACAGGACGTAGTGTTCTTGAAATTAATCCTGGTTCACCTTTTCTAAATTGTGCATATGCAAGTCCAAGCGCTACAACGCCATATGTTGCCCACGCATGAAATCCCCAGTGGAAAAATGTATAACGAAATGCATCTTTCATCGCTTCATCCGTCTCTGGTTCAGCAACAGGTGAGGTAATAAAATGACTTAAAGGTTCTGATGCACCATAAAAGACTAAACCGATCCCCATACCTGCACTAAATAACATTGCAAACCATGAGATTGTACTAAATTCAGGTTTATCCTTTGGTTTACCTAATTTAAGTTTACCGATCGGACTTAATATTAAGAATAAACATGTAAAGACAAATATAGAAGTCACCATAACATAATACCAACCAAAATATTTAGAAATCCATTGGTTAATATTACCTGTTATTTTACTAAATTCTTCAGGAATAGTAATACCTAAAATCACTGTAACGGCCACTAAAGCTAGTGCAATAAAAAATACAGGTGTTAATTTTCTACCTTCTTTCATTAAAAAACTCCTCTCTAATTATTAAAAACAGTCTATAGTATAACAAAGAGAAAAGTTAATTTCAAATAAATAAATATTAAGAAAATATCAAAATGAAAAATTTAAATCGTTTTCATTGCTATTTCTTTATAATCTAAAAATTTTATTTCTCATCACCTCATTTCAAATATACTTATTATTTATAATTGAAAGAAATATTATTTGTAAAATGATAAAAATTTAATAAAAATTAATTTAATAAATAAATAGAGATTGATTTTTTATATTTTTGATTGTAAAATAGAATTATTATAGGAGGTGACTATACATGTCATTAATAAAAGAATTTAAAGAATTTGCTATTAAAGGAAACGTTCTTGATTTAGCAGTTGCAGTGGTAATCGGTGCAGCATTTGGTAAAATCGTATCTTCATTAGTAGCAGATGTTATTATGCCAATTATCGGTCTTATCTTTGGTTATACTGATTTCGCATCAAACTGGGCTTATAAAGGTATTAAATATGGTGTCTTCATTCAATCTATCGTTGATTTCTTAATCGTTGCCGCAGCCATCTTCTTATTCGTTAAATTAATCAATAAATTAACACGTAAGAGCGATGTTGAAGAAGTTGAGGAAGCAGTAGAAGAAAATACTGTATTATTAACTGAAATTAGAGATTTATTGCGTTCTAAATAATATTAAAAAGAGATTGCGATTGCAATCTCTTTTTCTTATCTTTTTTACTTTTTATAAGGTCCTTCTTTTATCATTGTCTTCACATCTTCAACAATTTCTGCTTTCGGAAATTTTTTATCTCCAGTATCTTTTCCTGCATAATCTTTCATAATTACACCATTTTGGTCAACTAAGTAAAACGATGTACCATGTGTCGCCTGATCATTGTCAGCAGTCGGTGGAACGACAATCGTTTTAAAATTCTCTTCTGCAAACTGTCGGATGAACTTTTCATCATAATCAGTAACAGCTGTCCACACACCTTTTGGCGGATTATACTGATTAATATATTTTTTCAATTTTTCAGGCGTGTCTTTCTTTGGATCCACACTAAAACTAATAATTCCGTAGTCTTTAGGAGATACACCCTCTTTTTTCAGTTCATCTGCAACCTGACTCATATTATAAGTCATCGGTGGACAAACAGTTTTACAGTTAGTAAAGATAAAATCTACTAACCAGACTTTGCCTTTCAAATCTTTCTCAGAAATTGCTTTACCTTCTTCATTTGTCCCTGAAAATTCAGTAATGGTATTCCCAAATAAAGACTTCGGTACTATTCTTGAATTACTACAAGCCGCAAAAATAAATAAAGTAGTTAAAATAATTGTAAAAATTCGTAATTTTTTCATAATTCCCTCCTATTTATCAAACATTAATATAACAAATAATACGTGTAATGAGTATATGAATACAACGAAAGTTTTGTCATAATTATTACAATTTATAAGATTCCTGAAATTATTGAATGATAAATGTGGCACTGCTATCAAAACCGTTCGACTCAATCTTTAATATTGCTGGTATTCTTTCTTTGAGTAATTGTACATGACTAATCATTCCAACGAGTTTACCTGATGTTTGCAGATCGATTAATGCGTTAACTGCTACTTCTAAAGTTTCATCATCCAACGTTCCAAAACCTTCATCAATAAACACAGATTCAAGATGAATCCCCCCAGAAATTTGCATCACAAAATCTGATAAGCCTAATGCTAGGCATAATGAGGCAATAAACGTCTCTCCTCCAGACAATGAAGATATATTTCTCGTTTTATTCGCATTATAATCAAATACATCTATAACAAGGCCTTGTCTGCCACCACCTCGCTTTTCAGCACGACGTCGTAACTCATAACGATTACCCGTCATCTGTCTTAGTCGATTATTAGCTAATAGCAATGTCTGTTCCAGATAATACATTAATACATAAGTTTCAATATCTATCTTCTGAGCATTATTTCCATTTAAAGCATCGCTCAATAATACAAGTGATCTTACATCTTTCATTGTTGATTCATAATAAGTAAGTCTATCTTCAAGCTTTATAAACTGGTTTGTATAATTCTGATATTTCTCCTGCATAGAACCAACATTTGAAACCAGTTCATCTATCATTTCTCTCATTGTTTCTAGTTCCTGATGCAAATTATCCAGATTAGGTGATTTACGATTGTCAATAATCTGATTGAATCGATCTATTTCATTGGATAGTGTAAGTCGCTTATCATGGAACGCTTTAATTTCTTTCTCAAATTGTTCAATAATAACACTAATATTTTTATCAGTATACTTTAGTTTAATTGCTTCAGGGATTTGATATTGTTCTATTCTTTCATTGTAAAGTTGAATTGATTGAACGATTTCTTCTTTTTGTCTGTTCAAACTCTCAACATTTTGATGAATAACCAGTTTTTCTTTTTCGTCTTGTGCGATATTATCTTTACATTGTTCAAAGGACGATTCATAAGTTGAGATTTCATTTTTATAGGTATTGAATCGTTTGATAAATGACTCGTGATTATCCGTATTCGTATCTTGCAGAAACTTTGAAAAATCAGATGCGTCTGTGTGATATTGTTTCTCGACCACAGTAACTTCCTCTTGAATTGATTTAAGTGATTCAACAAATTGAACTGTTTCATCGTGTGCTGCGTCAAGCGTATGTAATTGCTCTTGATACTTTAAATTAACATTTGTTAGTTCCAGAAGTTCATTATCTGCACGTTTTATATCATGAGAAAGTACCTTAATATTAGCTTGTACCTGTTCCTGTAATGCCAAATACACTGCATTACCTATATTTTCGATTGTTATATTATCAATCCATTCATTTAATGCACCAATTTCGATTGTATTAAATTTCGATTTATCTTCATCATGAATATGAGTAATTGATGGGATCATTTCAAGTTCATTTATGTAAATTTCAATAGAAGTACTCAATTTTTGCTGACGTTGTTTCATTTGTTCTAGTTCTATTTGGTATTTATGCGCTTCTATATGTGATGTATCATCTAGATTGTGAATAACATTCGCACAAACCGGACATTTATCCCCAACATTTAATTGGGATTTGATGTTTTCTATTTGTTCAACATCCTGTACTTTCTCACTACTTTGTAAATCATTTAATTTACTTTTTAATGATTTTATTGATTCATCGATATTTTGATAGGATTCCTTAGTTGATAGCAAACGGTCTAATTGTTGTATAATTTTTGATAATGTAGCAATCTGCATCTTAACTTTTGTGATTGTATTGTCCAGTGTGGTAATTTTTGAATCATTTTCAAGTACTTGCGTTTGTATCAACTGTTTTTCTCTTTCATAGTTTTGCGCATCATTTACTTTTTCTTGTATTGATTCAATCTTATTTGTTAAAGTGGTTATTTTTTCTTTACTTTTACGAATATCTTGCTGTAAATTTTTATATTTTGAATGTGTATAACGCTCATTTTGAACAACATATTTTTTCTTTTCAGTGATATCTTCATAACTTTGTTGAAATGTTTCTTGTTGCTTACGTAATACTTTCAACCTTTTTTCTATTTCCTGAAATTGAATGTTAAGGCGCTTTATGTTTTGTTCTACTATTTCTCTTTTCTTAATATGAGAAAATAAATCATTTTCAATCATCTTATAATGATCAAACTGAATAAGGTATTTTAAATCATTTTGCTTGTCATTAATATTTTTTTCGTTTTCCATTAAACGAATACGTTCCGCTTCATGGTCCTTTAATTGTATGATACTATCATTTAAAATTTCTGCGTCACTTACTTCTTTCTCTTTTTCCTTTAACAAATTACGTTTAATTTCAAGCGTTTCTTTAGACTTTTTAATTTCATCATTCATCGTTAATAAAGCAGATTGAATTGCATCACGTTTATCGGTATAAGTTTTTGCCCCATTTTGATCGATTAGTCCATTGAACATGGCAAACTGAACACCTATTTCAGATTCTAATGCCAGCATTTCTTTTTGATCCTGCTGAACTTTTTCTCGCAGTTGTGCAGACAACTTTTGAATGTTCGTCGTATCGAAAAGTGTACGTAATATATCTGACTTTTCTTTTGATCCCGAGACAAGTAATGATTTAAATTCACCTTGTGGTAATATAAAAATTTTTCTAAATTGATGGGCATCCAGCTTTATAATATCTTTTATCTTTTCTTTTCCAGCAGTCAGTCCAGATGCTAGCAATCGTTTCTCGTTTGCATCGATTTCATAAACATTGAGCTGAGTTGGTTTCTTCGTCTTATTACCATTTTTTATAAAGGGTATGTCTCTGTAAATTTCATATTGTTTGCCCTGCATATAAAAGTTATAGATAACTTCTGTGGGTTCATCATCCTGTGCATTTATATTTCTTAAATTTGATTCCTCACGATCACTCGTCGACGCGACACCAAATAATGCGTACATCATCCCATCAAATATCGTCGTTTTTCCTGCACCGGTCTTACCACTGATTAGAAACAGCTGATGATTTTGAAGGCTTTTAAAATCGATTGTTTCTTCCTTAAAAGGACCAAATGCTTTTAACGTTAATGTATTAGGTTTCATCTGAATCACCTCCTGCTGTCAGTAATGAATGAAGCGTATCAATTTGTTGATCATTTAACGTTTCTTCCGTCATTTCTTGATAGAATGTCGCTATGAGATCCATTGTATTTAGACTTGTAACATCCTTACTCATCGTAAATGTATTATTTGCTTTCAATATCGGTTTTAATTCGAGTAAATTCGGATAAATTTGTTTTAATTTAGCCATCGGTTCATTAACCGCTTCCATCTCACTTAGTTCAAGCCTTAAATATGCATGCTGATTACACTCAAGCTGTAAATGCATCGCCTCATTATACGTTCCTTGTGCAACCTCTAAATCTCTTTCATATTTTAGAGGTTTAAAATTTACTACATTTTCATTTAAATCAAATATTCTATAACCCTTACGTTGGCCAATTTCAGAGAAAGAATAACGCATTAAACTCCCACTATAAAAAACTTTCTCATCTTTTATTGCGTCTGGTGTATGCAGATGACCGAGCAGCGTATAGTCAAATTCATCAAATAATGATTTATTCACATGCTCGACAGTCCCGATAACGAGTTCTCTTTCAGATTCTGTTACCGCACCACCAGCAACAAATAGATGACTGATCAATATGTTTTTCTTGTTTTTATCCATATTGTTTTCTATGTTTGATATTATCTTCTGATATGTATCCTGATGCGTTCTTATCGATTCATCATTGAAATACTGACGGGCATATGCCGGATCAATATAAGGGACTAAGTAGAAATGAACACCATCAATGATTACAGGTGTTAAACTATCTTCAATCGTAGTTGAAAGATAATATTGGAACTGCTTAAAATAATTTCTTGCATGACCTAAACGTTCAGCACCATCGTGATTTCCGCTTACAGCGAGCACCGGAATTTTTCTATCTACATTTACTGATAGTAAAAATGACTCATATACCTGCATTGCTTCCTTTGATGGTATTGAACGATCATATATATCACCTGCTATGACAAGTACATCTATGCCCTCTTCATCAATTCGTTCTATGAGCTGATTTAAAATCATCTGCTGATTATTTAGTAAAGAAAACTGATTGATTGTTCGTCCAATATGTAAATCTGCGATATGCATTATCTTCATACTTTTTCACCTCAGCATTTATTATACAAAAAAACACATCCCTGATATAGGGATGTGCCGATGGTATATTCAACAAGTATGCATTTATTAATATGTTATTATTACTTTTCCTCTAAATCAAAAAGAATCGTTTCAACTTTATCGACTAATTTTGCTGATTTTATCGATACTGGAACACCTGCTGTCGTAATAAAATATTTACTATTGACGATGCTCTCCATTACAGATAATACCGTTTCACGTGTCAAATCCTGTTTCGGCTGATTCACTGTAAATGTGTAGTTTTTTCCAGTATCCGTTAAAAAGTTCATTTGTAAGCTTTTCATCATTTATTCCTCCCGCTAATAATTAAATCACTGCTTTCGTTTCAACTTTATCAATCTTTACATAATCTTCACCAGTCAATTCAGACATTAATGTTGCAAAGTTTTGTAAATCACTATCAAGCAAATCCATACGCACTTGATTAAAACGTCTTGTCTTAAATACTTCTTTACCATCTTCTTTTACACCTGTAACATACATAAGATTTAATACAACTTCTTTTAACATGTTCTCACCTCCTTTACACTTTATATATCGAATAAAGATTATTAGATAGACACATATTTTTTAGTTCTATATAATGTGTTTAGAGGTGAACGACATGAACGACTGGTTTATGATATTTATTTTCTTATGGACAGTATTCTTTATTTCTATGCTGGCAATCGGTGGTTTCTTTATGTTCCGTAAATTTTTAAAGCGTATGCCAAAAGAAGATGGTAAAAGTGAGCTTGACTGGCAGGATTATTACATTAATAAAGCTTTACCACTCTGGGGAGATGATGCTAAAAGTTTACTCAATGAACTGGTTTCTCCTGTACCGGAACTATTTCGTGATGTTGCAAAAGAACGTATCGCAGGACGTATCTCAAAAATTGCGTTAGACGAACAAGCCGAAAGTATAGAACTTGATCATATATTACGCGGATACATCATCGCTACACCAAAACGTGATCACCCTTTTATGAAAAAGAAACTCAATCAATTAGGAATTGATTATTCGCCCTACGAAGATTACTTTAAGTATGCGGATGATGAGAAACAAAAATTCTCTATATTTGATCATTCAGAAATAGTGAAAACTGAAAAACAAAAATAAGCCGAGCAGTGATCATTCACTACCTGGCTTATTTTTATGTCAATCTTTAATTAAAGTGCGCTCTAACTTCTTAAATTTAATATACATCGCAATACGCCATGGCACAATCATACTGAATGCCAGTAAGAAGAACATACCAGCTAATTCACCTGGATGAATCGTACTACTTAAGTAAAATTTCATCACACTACGAATAATCAGTAAAGAAATTAAAATGAGCGGAAATAACTTCGATCGTTTCATATAAATTAAGTTATCTTTAACAACAAAGTTAGAAGTATAGATTAAGAAAATCGAAAAGAACATTCCGACGACAACCGCTTCTAATATTTCCATCGGTGTCAATCGAAAGTAAGGTACTACATACATCAACGCTCCCGTAGACATAAAAAACGGTGGAAGAATAATTTTCTTAACATTTGTGGGATAATTTTGAGCCTTCATTCTAACTATAATAACTGCCGTACCCATAAATAATGCTACGAGCATCGATATCACAAAATACATATCCATCCTTCTTTCTAACTAAAAAATTGGGTGATTGCTGTTAACTTATCAAAGAATAATAACAATCCCATAATAATCATCATTACTCCACCAATTTTAGTGATTATCTGACTATATTTCTTTAATATATTAATTTTTGTGATAAAGAATGTCAATAAGAAAAATGGAATACAAAATCCAAGAACATAGGCAATCATATAGATCAGCGCTAACGATTGATTAACAGCTGCCATAGAAAAAATAGTTCCGATAATCGGACCCATACATGGAGTCCAGCCTGCCGCAAATGCAATGCCTATCAGTAACGTTCCGATAAAGCCAGTCGGTCTATTCTTAAATTCAAATTTACGATCTTTCATTAAAAACTGTGGGTTGAAGATGCCTAGTACCACTAAACCAAATATTATACATAGTAGTCCTCCAACCATACGAATCGTATTATCATACGACTGTAGAAAATCTGAAACAAAACCTAATCCCACACCTAACGAAATATAGACAATAGAAAAACCAATTAAAAAGAATACAGTGTGTAATAAGGCTTTTTTATCCATTTTATTATCTTTTAGATCATTATAACTTACACCAGTAATATAAGATAAAAATGCAGGATAAATCGGCAGAACACACGGTGAAATAAAACTAAGTATACCAGCGCCGAAAGCAACGGCTATCGTAATATCTCCCATAATCAACCTCCATTCTCAATCATTTTAACAAATATTTGCGCATCTTAATGCTAAGATTTTGAACGAAATGTGACATTCATAGAATCTTGAGTCTATTTCATTAATATTTATCACACCAAATACATTAAACAATCAGAAGATTATCATGTTCAAATTAAGAAAAAAATGCTATATTTACATTAACAGGAGGACTTGCTATGAAAAATAAATATCTCTTATTATCGATGACTTCACTTTTATCGGTATCCTTGTTAGCAGCGTGTGGAAAAGATGCTCGTGATGAATCAGAAGTCAATAAAGCAAAAGTTGCATTTGAAACGAAAAATAAAGAATCAACTGACGAAGATAAAAAGGTAACAGACAAAAATAAATCTAAAGCTGCACTTGAAAAAATCAAAGCTGCAAAAGAACGCGGTAAAAATAAAAAGAAAAACAGTAAAAATGATATTGAAGAAGCAGATAATAAAGAAATTGCTTCCAGTGATACAGATAAAGAAACACAATCAGAAAGTAATGATACAACTGAAAAATCTACTTCTGAAAGTAAAAGCGATTCTAAAAAAGAGTCTACTAAAACGTCATCAAAGAAAAAATCAACTGCATCAAGTCGTTCAACATCATCAAGCAATTCATCTAGTAACACATCTAACAGTAATACCAGTTCAAATACTTCTACATCAAGACCAGCATCAAGTACGTCTCAACCTGCTGTGACACGTCCTGCAACACAATCACCAACGACAAGACCATCAACACCGACAGTGACTGTACGACCAACGACACCGACAACGACAGCACCAACGACAACACGTCCAACAACACCAAGACCAACAACACCGACGACGACTCAACCGGCTACAACACAACCGGCAACACCTGAGCCACCTTCATCTAATGATGGATTTATCGAGCCGATGCCAGGTCAATAATAAAAAGCATGAGGAAATTTGAAGTGCACCCCTAAAGTTGAACCTTAAAATTCAACTTTAGGGGTGTTTATTTTGAATAAAAAGCATGAACTTGATTTTAAATTAAGAATTATTAAAGAATATAAAGATGGAAATATTGGCTATGATTCATTGGGTAGAAAATATGATATTCAACCTTCAATACTAAGAACATGGATTTATCAATTTGATACCTTCGGTATTGATGGTCTTATTTCCGGTATGACAAGAAAAAAATATTCAACAGATGAAAAACTAAGAATTATTCAGTACAGAAATAATAATCAACTATCCTATAAAGAAACAGCTAGAATATTTGGTATTTCTAATCCTACTTTAATTGCTCAGTGGCAGATGAAATATAATCAATATGGTATCCTAGGTTTAGAATCAAAACCGAAGGGTCGTGCGCCTAAAATTATGAAAGATAATAAGAAAAAAGTTAATACTACTAGTTTAAATGAAAGTGAAAGACAAGAATTAATTCGCTTACGTGAAGAAAATAGGAGATTAGAAATCGCAATTGCTCTCGAAAAAAAGTTACAATCCTTAGCTCGAAAAA
>NZ_JAEPRF010000005.1:0-55967 GCF_022501545.1 Macrococcus sp. PK | reverse complement strand
TCAAAGCATGTCTAGAAAAGGTAATTGTCTAGATAATTCTCCAATGGAGAATTTCTTTGGAATATTGAAACAAGAAATGTTTTATGGTGAATCATTTGATTCGTATGATGAGTTAGAAGAGGAAATTAATGATTATATGGAATATTATAATTTCGTCAGAAAGAAGAGAAAATTAAAAAGCAAGACTCCTGTAGAATACAGAAATCTTGCTTTAATGAAAGTAGCTTAATAAAAAGTTCAACTTTTTGGGTTCACTACATTATCTAGTCTCACGATTTTTTTATTATTATTTTTATTATTTTTGATTGAAGAATTCTTTTAATCTTGCTACAACTGCTTGTGCATCTTCTTCTGTGACATCACGTACACCAGATTTTGTTAAATCAATTACGTAACTTTGTGCATCATAATGCACATCGATAGAAGTTCCATTCACATCATAGCTGCGTGGTTGAATCTCCTGCACTTTATCTTCTTCGTGATTTTCACGGTAATCTGAACCAAATTGACCTAATTTAAGTTCAGCATATGATTCGAGTTTATCGATATTTGCCATTGTTAATGTCCCCCTTTATATTGTCTCAGACATTTTAATTCTAATAAATTCCACAATTTCAGGCAAGTCTTTACTTTTAATCATTCGTAAAGTTACTGATTTTTCACTTAATTTCTTTCGTTTATATTTGAAGAATAACTCTCCATATTCCCCTTCAGTATCAGGCTCAAAATCAATGTTAACTATATCCGCATATTTAATTACTTCATAGTAAATACGCTTTGATTTCATTTTACTATGGACCATAGAAATACGATCATCTAATAAAATAAACAAACCATGTTGGTTCAAATTAATATGACTATAAGTTGCAAAATGAATCAGTTCCTTGTTTTTAATATCTTTGCAAATCACTTTTAATAATTTAATAAAGAAACGGCGCTCAGATTTTTTAATTCTTTTAAAGATTTTCGAAAAGCGTTTATATCTTACTGGATAGTTAATTTCTGCTAACACTTTACGTGTCGATGCTTTATCTTTCATTTCATCACCTTATGATTTCTATTTTGTATTATAATTCACAATTAACTTTAGAAGTATAATATTTGAATAACTTTATTATACATGCTTTCTACATTAAAAAATAGATAGTAAAGCAACTTTTATTTGTAGGTATATACGTAAAATAAACGTAGGTATTAAACGAAATAAAACTACTGATGATTTCATTAAAGAATCAACAGTAGTTTTATTATTTAACGGATCGTGAGAGATTCGAACTCTCGAAACGCTTGTGACGTTTACACACTTTCCAGGCGTGCTCCTTCGGCCAACTCGGACAACGATCCATAATAATTAAAAAAAATCAGAAGCGATATTTCACTTCTGATTATATGACCCCTACGGGATTCGAACCCGTGTTACCGCCGTGAAAGGGCGGTGTCTTAACCGCTTGACCAAGGGGCCAAAATGGCTCCACAGGTAGGACTCGAACCTACGACCGATCGGTTAACAGCCGATAGCTCTACCACTGAGCTACTGTGGAATAATAATGAAGCGGGTGATCGGAATCGAACCGACAACATCAGCTTGGAAGGCTGAGGTTTTACCACTAAACTACACCCGCGTTACAAATGGGGCGACTGATGGGAATCGAACCCACGAGTGTCGGAACCACAATCCGATGCGTTAACCACTTCGCCACAATCGCCAAATTTATTATAAAAAGATGGCTCAGGACGGAATCGAACCGCCGACACATGGATTTTCAATCCATTGCTCTACCGACTGAGCTACTGAGCCAAAATGGCGGTCCCGACGGGAATCGAACCCGCGATCTCCTGCGTGACAGGCAGGCATGTTAACCGCTACACCACGGGACCACTAATAATTGCGGGAGGCGGATTTGAACCACCGACCTTCGGGTTATGAGCCCGACGAGCTACCAGACTGCTCCATCCCGCGATAATAATATGTTGTCTCTCGTAAAAAGAGTACTTTTAAAATATATCATTTTAAGTTTGTGAACGCAACATTAAAAAAGTGTAAATTTTATCTTTAGAGGCATATTTCATACGAATGTTGTATAAAAGTATGTTCTTGTTGGTAATCTAGTGATATATTTGGTTTATTCTAACCATCAAAAAACCAGACACGTTGTTACATGTCTGGTAAAAAACCAAGATCTATTCTATTACTTTTCAATTTGATGTACTAAATGCGTTAAAATATCACAATATGGTGTTTCTATCCCTGCTTCATCACCAAATCGACTAACAGCACCTGTTAAGAAATCAACTTCTGTCTTACGTCCATTATGAATATCTTGAGTCATAGATGGATAATGCAGACCAACGACATCAGGTGAGTACATTTTATGGAATTTCTCCATTGTTGCATCTAAATCAAGCTTTGCACCTTTAGTAGCCCCTACTGCAATGATTTCCTTAACTAATGGGATTAACATTGCATCTGCTTGTTCATATGCACCAAACTCCCCGATACGCTTATCCGTTACCGAACAGTATGTGTTGAAGCAGCAGTTCACTAAAGCTTTATTCCAGATTGATGTCACAATATCATTACTGATAACACCATTAAGTTTCGCTTCATCTAAAATTACTTTCAATTGTTCAATGAAAGCATCCACATGGCCATCAGGATATCCAAATTCAATATTACCAGTGCCTTCTAAAATTAATTCACCAGGTCCTTTTAAACCTGCTGACCACATTGTTACAGCCAGTATAACTTGCTCAACCGACAATTTCTTCAGCAGCATATCACCATGACCTAAACCATTCATCAGTGACATCACTTTCGTTTCTTTTATAATAACACCCTGTTTAATTAAATTATCGATTGTTTCTTCAGCAGTCAACGCTTTTCTTAATAAAATTACCAAATCTGCCGGTTCATTATAGTCATCCATAAATACTGCCTTCACTTTATGGTTTGTTGTTTCACCATAAGAATGAACAGTAACACCATTATCATTCATCGCATCAACATGGTCCTGCCATTTATCAAGCATCACCACATCTTGTCCACTTTCAGTTAAATAAAGACCTACACGTCCACCCATTGCACCTGCGCCTGCCATAACTATTTTCATACTTTCTTCCTCCTCATTTGATTATCTAATATTATTTTATCTCAGGAATAAGTAAGTTTGTTAAATATTTCACATACTTTGTTATGTATTAATTTGTAGTCATATAGATAAAATTAATACATCTATGAAGGAGCATAATATTAAAAATATAATGAGTTTATAATAATTCAAAAGTTCAGATTATTCAATAATTTGTTTTAAATATAAAAAAACACTTAGCATACACTAAGTGTTTTGTAACGGAGATGGAGAGATTCGAACTCTCGCGCCGGTTACCCGACCTACACCCTTAGCAGGGGCGCCTCTTCAGCCAACTTGAGTACATCTCCATGGCTCCACAGGTAGGACTCGAACCTACGACCGATCGGTTAACAGCCGATAGCTCTACCACTGAGCTACTGTGGAATAATTTCAATCAACAAATACTATTATATCAATTGAAATGAATTGGTCAATACTTTTGGTAAATATTTTTATGGAACATTTACACCTTTTTCTCTAATAATGCATACATTGCTAACATTTCGAATAGATTTGCCCTACATTTGTCAAAATGCACTGTTTCCTGTGTATACATTTCCTGTTTTAACGCTTTTGCTCTTACACAATATTCCAGTTTAATCCCATGCAAATACTGTGTATTAAAAGTATACGTTGTCACCGGAAAAGATACTTGTGACTGATCATCAAATTCTACAACAGTATCATAATGTTCACCTGCGTGAAATCGATTTACATAGTGAACATTGATCCAGGCCATATCGTTACTTCGATCACTGTGCGTCGGAAAGAAATATGTTTGTGTACCAGGCTGTACGATGATTGGTGGTTTTGTATAAATTTCTGCAATCATCTTCGTAGATATTTTTCTCGCTTTATATGAAGCATGATAAAAGAATAATGAGTCTTCAATGATATGTAATGGCTTCTTTTTAAATATAAATGTTTCTCTTCCGTATTCACCAATTTCAGAAAGTACACTTCTACCATCTCTATACGCCTTAATATACATCGTCTTTTCATTAACAATATATTTCTCCATATCAACTTTCTCCTTTGTCAATATATTGATAATATTATACACAATTCCAATTAACATTTGTTAACTTTCTCAAATTTTTTACATAGTTTACATTAGAAAAAGATATGTTTACAAAGTTAAAAATATGGTTATATATTATTAATCAAAGCGAACAAATGTTAATTAATATAATTTTCTGAATACTATTGCAATTTAGAATATTATATAATATACTCGTTTTAATACATTTGAGGAGGTAACACTTATGAACTATAATCAGCAAACACAATTAAATGGTCTTGAAACTTTCGTATCTAATCTCAATAATTTATATATCGAGCTTATCATTGACGAAGCTGTTAAAAGTCATCAAAAGAAATTATTAAAAGAAAAGATTGATTTGTCTTTATTAAATCATAACCAGGAAGCATTTCTAGAGTATACGAGTGAATTGAAAGCTCTGGAGGAAATTTAAATTGAATACGATAAAATAAAGCGCCAATACCTCAAAAATTAATTTTAAGGATTGGCGCTAAAAATTTGTCTTTTTTTATTTTGCAACTAAACTTAAAAATTCTTCTTCCGTTACTCTACCGAAGTAATGTCCAAAGTCTACTGTATCTAACACTGCCTTCACAGCCTTTTGATTATGTGGTAATCCTTTAAGTTTCTGTTCGATCTCAGTAACTTCACCTACACCAAAGAAATCACCGAATATTTTAATATCATCAATCATACCTTTAATGACATTAATCTTAAGTTCCAACATACCTCCAGGGAATTTCTGTTTAACTTCATAATTATATTTCGGATTTTTCCCATAATTCCAGTCATAGTTACGATATTTCTGGTCACTGATTTCTTTGATCTTCTTCCAGTCTTCTTCCTGAAGTTGATATTCTTCAATCTCACCATCGAATATTGAATGCAGTAATGTCTGTTTAAAATCTTCCATTGACATTGGTGCTTCAAGAAATTCCTGAATGTTTGCTACACGTGAACGAATAGATTTTATGCCTTTTGTTATGAGTTTCTTTTCACTTACGGTTAAGCTCTTCACGACTTCTTCAATATCACTGTTTAACATCAGTGTGCCGTGCGAGAACATGCGATCTCCCGATTGAAACATCGCATTACCTGAGATTTTACGTTCGCCAACCTGAAGATCATTACGTCCTGTCATCTCAGCTTTGACACCTAATTTATTAAGTGCCTCTACGATTGGCATCGTAAATCTCTTAAAGTTATGGAAACTGTCTTCATCAGCTTTTGTTACGAAGCTAAAATTTAAATTGCCTAAATCATGATAAACTGCTCCACCACCAGAAATACGACGAACAACATGAATATTTTGTTCATCAACATATGATTGATTAATTTCAGCAAATGTATTTTGATTCTTTCCGATAATGATTGATGGTTCATTAACATAGAATAAGAAATAGGAATCATCTTTCGGTAAATGTTTCAATACGTATTCTTCCATTGCTAAATTCAATGAAGGATCCGTTATATTATTATTGTGAATAAATTTCATAACATCCTCCTAAAGTGTGTCTGTATTTCATTATAATGCTGCTGATTTATTATAGACAATGTTTTGTTTATTCATGTGCTATTTGTAATGCAGCGCGTTGTCCTTGTGCGACGCAGTCTGGCAGTCCTACCGCTTCAAAAGATGCACCGGTAATCACTAAACCAGGATACTGTGTCTTAATATAATGCTGAATCGCGCGAATGCGATCAATATGACCTACTTCATATTGTGGCATACTGTTAAATAATTTTGTCACAATGGTAAATTCAGGTTCACCTTTAATTTCCATCATTTTATCTAAATCATTTCGCGCAAGTTTCACAATCGCTGCATCGTCATTATCTTTAACCACATTGCTGCCAGGACGACCAACATATGCACGTAACAGTGTCTTACCTGGTGGTGTTGTATGAGACCATTTCTTGTCTGTCCACGTACACGCAGTGATGACGGTATCAGAGTTTTTCGCAATGACAAAACCTGTACCATTTTCATTATTATTCACCTGACTGTCATCAAAAGCCATCACAACGGTAGCCACACTTGTCGTCTCCATATAGTCGAAATAGTTTAATGGTCCATCATTGAGCCAGTTGCGAAATACTGTATGAGGAACCGTAATAATGACTTTATTGTAGTATACTTTCTCCCCATTTACAGTAATATGATAGCCGTTATCTAATTTCTCGATGCCATCAACTTTATGATTATATTTTATAGAGATACCTTTTTGCTCTAAGTCTTTTACAAGCGCCTCTATAAAACTCATTAAGCCATTTTTAAATTGTCTAAACTGTCCCTGAACTGGTCCTTTACTTTTAGGCGCTTTCTTCTTATTAGCACGCATTCCTTTTATAAGACCACCGTGCTTTTCTTCAGTCGCTTTAAAGTCCGGGAATGTAGATTTTAAACTTAACTTATCAATATCAGCACCATATATACCTGATAACAATGGTTCTATCAAGTTTTCTAAAGTTTCATTGCCTAAACGTCGTCTGAAAAAAGCACCGACTGAAACATCCGGTTCCATCGGTTTTGGTTGAATCAAGTAATCCATTCCTGCACGCAATTTTCCGATTGGTGAGATCAGACGTGTTGATAAAAATGGTTTCATCTCAGTCGGAATACCTAATATTGAACCACCAGGTATTGGATAAAGTTTATTTTTGGCATAAATATATGATTTTCCGGTATTATTTACTACAATTTCATCTTTTAAACCGATTGCTTCAGCAAGTTCTGTCATAATCTTTTTACGTCCAAGATATGATTCTGGACCTAATTCTATCGTATACCCGTCTTTTTGGTAAGTTTTTATCTTACCACCTGGTACGTCACTCGCCTCTAATATATCAATTTCAATCGATGAATCTTCTTTTTGCAGATAGTACGCTGCTGATAATCCGGTAATACCTGCGCCGATCACTGCACATTTCTTTGCCATGTTAAACACTCATTTCTATTGATTTAATACACTTTGAATTTCATCCACCATCGCACCAATAAAACGTTCATCCGTATTCGGCATCGCAGGGCGATAATATTTCACATTTAAATCGTCACACACGACTTTACATTCATAATCATTATCATATAATACTTCTAAATGTTCACAGACAAATCCTACTGGTGTATAGATAAAATGTTCATACTGTTCTTCTTCGTGTAATTTACGTGTTAAATCCTGTACATCAGGTCCTAACCATGGATCTGGTGTATTACCTTCTGACTGCCATCCAGTTTCAACGTTTAAAATTTTAGAATTGTCCATGATCATTGTTGCAGTATCTTCTAATTGATCTGGATAAGGATCGCCTGCTGCTTTAATTTTCTCCGGCAGACTATGCGCGCTGACAATCAACACTGTCTTTTCCCAATCAGTCTGTGGAATTGTATCTAGTGTGCTGTTCACTTGATCTGTCCAGAATGCAATAAATTTATCCTGATTATAGAATGATTCAACATGTTTAAGTTGAATACCATATTTACTTGCTTCTTCCGCGGCACGTTTATTGTAACTTCCTACTGAGAAGTTAGAATAATGTGGTGCTAAGACAATTGTTACCGCTTCAGTAATACCATCATTATGCATCGCTTCTACTGCATCTTCTATAAAAGGTGCGATATGCTTTAGACCGATATATAATTGATAGTCGTCACCTGTAGCTTCATTTAATGCTTTCACTAAAGCTTCTGCCTGGCGTTCTGTTGTCCCTGCTAGCGGTGAGATACCACCGATTGCTTTATAGCGATCTTTTAAATCCTGCAAACTTTCTTCAGATGGTTTTCTACCATGTCTAATGTGTGTATAGTATGGTTCAATATCCTCTTCTTTATATGGCGTACCGTATGCCATAACGAGTAATCCCTTTTTAGTCATTCATTCTTCCCCCAAATTTTAAGCTTTATATTTCGCTGAATAATCATGTACAAAAGCACTTACACGACGTAAAGTGTCCGGTTGAACTTCCGGAAATACACCATGTCCTAAATTAAAGATATAACTGTCTGACTGTAATCCCTGATCTAGAATACGTTTAAGATGAGATTCAATCACTTCCCATGGCGCAAGTAAGATTGCAGGGTCCAGGTTGCCCATTAAGGTCTTTGTAATCCCTTTTGCACGTGCTTCTTCGATTTGCAGTCGCCAGTCTAATCCTAATACATCAACAGGTAAAGCATTCCACTCTTCGATCAAGTGACTTGCACCGACACCAAATGTAATGACTGGTACTTGTTTTTCTTTTATACCAGCGAAAATTCTTGTCATATGTGGTGCTATAAACTGATGATAGTCTGCTTTATTTAATGCCCCAACCCATGAATCAAATACTTGAATCATCTTACAACCAGCATCGATTTGAGCGTGCGTATATGTAATACACATATCAGCTAGTTTCTCCATAAGCATATGCCATGCTTCAGGTTGCTCATACATCATCGCTTTTGTTTTGTTGTAGTTTTTAGATGGCCCACCTTCAATCATATAACTCGCTAAAGTAAACGGAGCACCAGTAAAGCCGATCAATGGTACATTTAACTGTTCTTGCGTTAATAACTTGATCGTATCTAAAATGTAAGGTACATCTTGTTCAGGATGAATCTCACCTAAACGAGATACATCCTGTATCGTACGGATTGGATTATCGATTACCGGTCCAATACCAGATTTAATCTCAACGTCAACACCAATTGCTCCAAGCGGAGACATAATATCTTTATAAAGAATTGCTGCATCCGTATTGTATTGATCAACCGGTAACTTTGTGACATATGCACAAAGTTCTGGATCATGTGTAATCTCAAATAAACTGTGTGTTTCTTTAATTTTACGGTATTCAGGTTGACTACGTCCTGCCTGTCTCATAAACCAGACCGGTGTATGTTCTGCTTTTTCCCCTCTTGCTGCTTTTAAAATCGTATCGTTAAATGAATTCAAACAAACTTCCCCCAATTTTTTCGTATATAGTCTGATTTTATCATAACAATTATTATAAAGTATCATAAAAAACTAATGTCATTAAACTGACATAAATCTTGTATTTTGGGTATACATAAATAAAGAGAGGATGATAACGATGTATACTTATATAACTTATGGCTCCAGCTTCTTCCTGGATAAAATAAAAAAGAAATATTCAAAACGACAAATATTATCTTTCTATAATGAAGATAACGCCTATTTATATGAAGAAACAGATGATAAATCAGTGTTTAGTGCACCTCAGTCATTCACGAACGTTATCAACGATGGTAAACTACTTGAGAAACCGACTTTATTACTCTATTTTATTGTGAAAGAAGCGCGTCAGGAAGTCTTTGATACGAAATTATTACCATTAGAAAAACTAAACGATTACGAAGGATATCAGGCTTTCCGTCTATTACGTCCTAAACGTGGCGAAACATATGTTGCGACTTTCCAGTTTGATAGAAAGAGTCAGATAGATGACTTTAGAAAGAGCAGCTTCTTCAGAGAAAACTTCAGTAAAGAAGCGTTGTCAATGTATCAATCAGAAGATATTATGGCAAATATCTATTATTCAAAATATTTATATGTTGAAAAACCTGAAGAGTTAACAGAAGCAGAAGATTAAAAAAGGATTGAGACACATGTCTCAATCCTTTAATAACTTCATACGTTTTTCAATTTTTTCTGTTACATTACGCATCGTCCAGAGCATTAGCAGAAAAAAGACAGCGGCATAATAAAAATGCGCCGGATATAATATCAAATAGATAACCGCAATAATAATTGTTGTAAGCCATACGAGTTTACGCATAAACTGTTTGAAACCAGTTAACACTAAACTTTCCGGCACCGGCCAAACTTGTGGCCACAACTGAAATGCCTGTTGTTTATAAAATTGCGATGTCTGTAAGACGATCGCATACACTAAAAATGCGCCGATAATCATTGCAATGATTTCCTGATTCACAATCCACATCACTACAGCTGCGATTAAGATTAATCGAATGATAATCCATAATGCATCACTACTACGTAGAAAATTTCTGATAAATAAAAACTCAAACATATGTTGCTGATTGTACTTTGATTTATGCTTAGGTAATAAGACATCAAGTACACGACGTCGTTTAACGGTATCTTTCATTCCTTTTACATCTGTAAACATATTAATGGTCTTATTTTGTTGATGTGTCAATCGTTCTTCGTAATCAATCATTGCATGCCAGTTTACTGTACGATACTGTGTGTTCTTATTAAGCAGATAAACAAGACCAATCCCAAAAATGATAATCGGAATGATAGTAATCGGCAAACCTTCAAGCGAAGTATAAATACCCGACAACGCCATCAAAAAGATCAGCAGACTGATTAAATGTTGCTCAATATCTAACTTCATCATTAAAAAACGAATCCAGATTCCTACTATAATCATTACGATCCCTAAAATAACAGCACAAATATATCCTATCATCGAGGAATCTGCTGCATTAAAATAAAGCGGCATAAATAAAGCTGCTACAATGACAAAAATAACACTTCGAATCAAAGCACTTCTTATCATCGCTGATTTAAAATAAGCATTCATATGCTGTTCAAAATTCAGTAAAAAAATCTGATCTGCCGGTCTGACAAATGTTCTGATATTTGTAATGGTCAATACAGCAAGTGCTACTGCAATAATAAGATGATAATTGATGTGCGGTGATAAGTGTTTCACCATTTGTGAATACTGTAACATCAATGCACCAAAAGCAATTGATAAGAACACGACAAAATGACCGTTAAAGATAAACTTACTATAATAAGCTACCTCTTTTTGGTTCTTCACGCGCCTTTGATTAAAAAGTTGAACTGCCTTATTCATGCGCATCACCTGTTGCATAAATATAAATTTCATCCAGTGTGGCATTTGGCATATTAAACTGCATCCTTAAATCATTAAGCGTACCTTTACCGATTAGTTTACCATGGTGCATCAGTAAAAATGAGTCACAATAACGTTCTGCCGTCGTTAAAATATGTGTACTCATCAATACAGTACGGCCCGCTTCTCTCGCTTTCACCATAAGGTCAAGCATCGATTGTATCCCTAAAGGATCTAGTCCTAAAAAGGGCTCATCAATTATATGAAGTGATGGTTCCGGGATAAATGCACAAATAATCATTACTTTCTGTTTCATTCCTTTCGAGAAATGAGCAGGAAATTGTTTCAATTTATCTTCTAAACGAAAGATCTTTAATATCGGCATCGCACGTTCCATCGCTACCTCTGCATCAATATTATAAGCCATCGCCGTCATATCGATATGTTCTTCTAATGTTAATTCATCATATAATACAGGTGATTCCGGAATATACGATAGTTCTGAGCGATATTTAAATGGGTCGCTAGAGAGTTTATAGCCATTGATTTCAATATCACCTTCTAACGGACGTAGCAACCCTAACATATTCTTAATCGTCGTACTTTTACCGGCACCATTTAATCCGATAAGTCCGATAATCTGACCTTGCGCTAATTCAAAATTAATATTATGAACAACAGGCTGATTACCATATCCACCTGTTAAATTACTCACTTTAACTGTCACATGCATTCTCCGTTCGTCTTAATTTAAATTTATTGTATCAAATAATAATTATTTCTCATAACGAATTGTGATTGAATGAATAATTTCAATAATTACATTATAATAAACAAAATAGCAAATTATATAAGGAGGCGTTTTCAATGTGTGAAACAGTTTTCGGAAAAATATTAAAAGGTGACATTCCTTCATATAAAGTTTATGAAGATGCGTATACATATGCTTTTTTGGATATTTCACAAGTATCAAAAGGTCATACACTTGTTATCCCTAAAAATGCAGCTGAAGATATCTTATCTGTAGACCCTGAAGATTTAGCAAAAGTCATTCAATCTGTACAAAAAGTTGCGAAAGCAGTTGATGCTGCTTTTAGTCCAGCAGGAATCAACATTATTCAAAATAACCGTGCTTTCGCTGATCAATCTGTCTTTCATATCCATTTCCATATCATTCCACGTTATGAAGATGATATCGATGGGTTCGGTTACAAGTGGGAAACACATGCAGATGCATTCGATGAAAGTGCAATGCATGAATTAAAAGATGCAATCAGCAATGCGATAAAATAAGCATGTTATTTTAAATTATGGGTATAGACTAGTACAAGCAAATTGAGGAGGATCAATTTATGAAATTTTCACGTATATTATTAGGATTTGGTGTAGGAATCGCAGCAGGTGCAGCAACATCAATATTAAATGCACCGAAGTCTGGTAAAGAATTACAACAAAACTTTAAATCAACAGCATATGATACTAAAGCTCAGGTGAATCAGCTAAAGATTGAAGCAAATGAAGTAAAAGATGCTGTCTTCAAAACAAAAGATGCCTCACAAGAAGTGATGAAAACGATGACAGATGAGATTAAAGACATGATTGCACATTATAAATCTGATATTCAGCCAAATGTTGAGAATTTAAAAGGCAATATCGAAAATTTAAACAATCGTAAAGATGAAATTATGGATACTTTATCTAAGAAATAAAAATATAAACTGAAATTATAATATCTTCTGTTTATATTTTTAAAAATTCAGAAAAATACCTTGTTTCACAAATGTATTATGGTAAAATATTATTATTCTATAGTAAAGTATGATGTAATCATCATACTTTTTTTAATTTAACTATAGCAATAATATAATTTTAATATACAAGTGAAAGGATGGCAGCGTTATGAAGCGTGAAAAAGATGTAATTGAAAAAATGCTTTTTACACATAAAGTATCTCAGTTGAGTAAAGCTTTATGGAAAACCGTGGAAAAAGACTGGCAAAATTGGATTAAACCATATGATTTAAATATTAATGAACATCATATATTGATTATTATTAGAAATCTTGAGAAAGCAACAATCTCACAAGTAAGCCAGTATGGTGTGATGCATGTTTCAACTGTGTTTAACTTTGCGAAAAACCTTGAAAAACGCGGCTATTTAACGATGCCTAAAAGTGAATTTGATAAACGTAACACGTATCTTGAATTGACTGAAAAAGGTAAAGAACTGCTGTATGAAACATATCATGGCTATAAAGAAACCGATGATCGTATTTATGATGCAGCAAATAAATATAATGATATAATGCATGACCTTCCTTCTTTCACTGAATTAAAATATATCGTCGCGCAAATCTACGGCGACGACTTTATTAAGCACCTTGATAAAAGTCATAATGACCTATTAAAAGTTTTACTTGACGAGAACGAAACTGATAATGCATAATTGCTAGGTAAATTGACCGATAGGAGAATTGCCATGTACTTATGTAATAAAAACTTTAACTTTCGAGCAACATATGGCTTACAGCGCATATTGCTTATTTCAGCACTTATTTCAATCTTAGTATTTATCGTAAGTTTTGAATTATTCTCAAGTGTATTTGGTAAATATTTCTCTGATCAGTACTTTTTTCTTTTTATAGCAGCATGCTTATTGCTATACCCCATTCATAAATTTTGTCATATGATACCTTTTATGAATGATATGAAATCAATGATCTTACAAAAAACGAATAAATCTAAATTTTTTCCGTTATTTAATATAAGAATCAATCATCCGATTCACAAAATTAAATTTGGTATTTCACTGATGCTACCGTTTTTCATAATAACTTTCATCACGTTATTTTGCGTAGTTGTATTGCCACAATTTGCTCACTATTTTCTATTTATATTTTCTATTAATGTCGGGATGTCATTTATTGATTTTATATACTTAAAATATATTATCAACACACCGAAAGGCTCTTATATCGAAGAACGTAAATATGGTTTTGAGATACTGACTAAACATGAACTTTCAACGAATAATCATGAGTGCAATATTAGATAAATTGTAATCTAATATTGCTTTGTGATATATTAGAACAGAAATTTGTAAGTAAAAAGGAGAATATGTATGACGAAACTTAAAAAAGTAATGCTACCTGCAGCATTATCTATATCCGTTTTAGGATTATCTGCATGTGGCAATAATGGTGAAACTTTAATATCTTCTAAAGCTGGCGATGTTACTACATCAAACGTGATTAAAGAGATGGGCAAAACTGAAGTCGCTAACACAGCGTTCCAAATTTTAATCGGAGATATTTTAAAAGATAAATATGGTAAAAAAGTAGACGCAGATAAGATTAAAAAATCTGTAGACGAAGAAATCAAAAAATACGGTGGCGAGAAACAGTTCCTTCAAATTCTGCAACAGCAACAACCAGGAATGACTGTTGAACAATATAAAGATACACGTGTGAATGATGAATACCGTAAAAAATTATTAGAAGATACAGTAAAAGTAACGGATGCAGATGTAAAAGAAAATGCGAAGAAAGCATCTCACATCTTAATTCAAGTGAAATCTGATTCGAATAAAGATGGTTTAAGTGATAAAGCTGCGAAAGCAAAAGCTGAAAAGATCTTAGCACAAGTTAAGAAAAACAAAGCTGACTTCGCTAAGATCGCTAAAAAAGAATCTGGTGATACAGGTTCTAAAGCAAACGGCGGCTCATTAGGCTATGTTGTTAAAGGACAAACAGTTGAACCATTTGAAAAAGCATTATTTAAATTAAAAGAAGGCGAACTTTCTGGCTTAGTAAAAACTGACTTTGGTTACCACATTATCTTAGCGGACAAACAAGATGATTTCGATAGCCAAAAAAATAGTCTAAAAGAAAAAGTACGTCAAACTAAAATTCAAAAAGATCCTAAATTAATGGTTGATGCATACAAAAAGCTGCTTAAAGACTACGATGTCGATTACAAAGATAAAGACATTAAGAAAATCGTTGATGAGCAAATTTTAACAGCACAAGCACCAGAAGTAAGTCAGTAATCTAAACAGAGGCTGGGACAGAAGTGTTCTGCCACAAGCAAAAACCGGACTAAACTAATAAATCGCACTTTGATTTATAGTTTTTGTCCGGTTTTGTCGTAGGGGCAACTTCTGTGCCGCCGTTTAAGCTGTTAAACAGAAGAGGGTTAAGACTTATGTCTCACCCTCTTTTAAGTTATTTCGTCAATCATTAGTCCAGATTGATTGGTTTATAAAATTGTCTGTTCTCAAGTGCAAAAATGCGTTCTGAGAAATTACCCTTCTCTACTTTTTTCATATGCTTATCAAACATCTGCATACGTGCATCAATATTATCAATAAAGTTTAATATCTCCGCTTCTTTTACCATCGGCAATTTCGGTGAACCATATTCATATTTACCATGATGACTTAAGATTAAGTGACGAAGCAGCATAATTTCTTCTCCATCAATATTATGTTCACGCGCAATACTCGCTACTTCATCACTCATTATTGAAATGTGGCCTAATAGATTTCCTTCTACCGTATAACTTGTTGCGACTGGGCCGGACAATTCTTTAACTTTACCCAAATCGTGCAGGATAATACCTGAATATAATAAACTCTTATTGAGTGATGGATAAATATCACATAATGCTTTAGCCTGCTTTAACATCGTCAGCACGTGATATAACAATCCTGAAACGAAGTTATGATGATTGCTACTCGCAGCTGGGAATGTCATAAATTCATTTTGATATTTCTTTAATAATAAACGCGTCACACGTTGTAACTTCGCATTCTCAATTTCAAGCAGACAGTCCATCAGGTCATTCATCATATCATCTTCACTAAGTGGTGCTGATTCTAAAAAGTGCTCAAGCTTCACACCATCTTCAGGTGTCGCTACTTTAAACTGATTGACCTTCATCTGAATTCTGCCACGATAATCTATAACATCACCTTTAATTCTCACTAAAGTTTCAGGTGTGAGTGCTTTTATATCGTCTTCAGTGACAGTCCATACTTTCGCTTCTAAATCTCCACTTTTATCTTTAAGATATAACGTTAAATAAGGTTTCCCTTGTCCTGTTACGCCCTGAATTGCTTTATGAATTAAAAAGTAGTTATCAACAGCAGCACCAGGTTTTAATGTTTCAATGGTTCTCATTTTTTAACCTCCTTATTTATTCTCTCTAGTGTAATGGTATTTTTGTTTGTAACCACAGTTGATCTATTACAAGTGTAATAAATAATTTGGTTAGATTTTAACTTCATCATATATTCTAATATACGCTCACGTCTTGTTCTATCAAAATGCACAAATGCATCATCAATAATAATTGGGAACGGATAATATTTATTAAGCGACTGGATTAAACTTAGTCGCAATGCAATATACAGTATTTCTTTCGTTGATTGCGATAATTCCGTCGGATGATAAACTTGACCATCGCTCGCTTTGACAACAAGGTGTTGATCTTTATACAGGACTTGTATATATCTATCTTCAGTCAAATACTTAAATATCTCAGTTGCATCACTGATAACATATGGTAGTCTTTTTTCTTTAACAGCTTCAATATGTGCGTCAATCAATGTTTCAATATAATTGACCGCCGTAAAATCATATATCAATGTATTTAATTGATTTTTCTTAATCTGTAATTCATATTTTAGACGGGACAAACTATCATCACTCGCGATTGTTTCCATTTGCTCGTGTATTACTGTTAATCTTTCTTTCACTTGCGCTAAGTCTTGCCTTAACTGTTCAATATGTGCTTCAATAGCATTTTGTTGCGCTACTAAGTCAATCGTTGTAACATAACTTAACGCCGTATTATCGTCATATGAGAAGCCTTGTTCAGTAAGTGAACGACTTAATTGATCAAATTGAGTTAAATCACGATGATAATTGTTAAATATTTTTTCCTGAGCATAATATTCTGATTCATTGCTTACCTTAGCTTCATCGAAAAGTGTCTGTAATTCATTATTGAACTGTAATAATTGTTCCTGCATAATTGCAATCTCTTTATTTAACAGTGCGATCTGATCATTATTCTTATTAAACTGAAACTTATTCTTCTCATCTTTCGTCTGCATCGTCTTTAAATCATGGAATAAGCTGTCGATATTTAAATCAACCGGTACTGTTTGTTTGAATCGATTAAAAGCTTCGTTAAATTGTAATATATGTTGCTCGGTAGCTTTATGTTTACCATTCAATGTTTCTAATTCTATTGCCAATGCATTTATCTTATTAATTTGTTTGATGGCGAGTGTAAGTCGAGTCACCAGATAATCTTCTGGTAAATTTAGTTTTGTTCTTATATTTTGTAATGTTGAAGTCGATTGTTCAATACGCTTATTAATATCTTGTAAACTGTGATTTAACTGATGATATCGATTTTTTTCGCGAGTTATTTCACGCTTACCTTCACTCATACGCTGTCTGATTAAGCGTTGTTCTTCCAGATCAAAGGATAAATCGAAGTTATCCTGCAAATCTTTTACTTTTAGATTAAGATCAGATACTTCCTGCGCTAAAGATTGATTGAAATGTAAATCTGGTTTTTTGTTCATCATCAACATGACGATTGTAATTACAGTTAACACACAAAATACACCCAGCACGATATATTGCGGTATTATAAATGAATAGATTGCTCCACCGATAAACAATAACATCATTAACAAAAGACTACCTTGCTGAAGTTTATATTGTTTTAACTGTTTTGCTTCAAACGCTGCTGCTTCTTCTTTCATCGTATCGTAAAGCTTTGTTTTATCTATTAAATCAGTCTTGCTCTTTTCAAGTTGTAAAGATTTTTCGAAACGCTCATCATGTACCTTTACATGTTCCAGATCATGTAGTGCCTGTTCTTTTTTAGCAATCGTATCTTTAACAAAATTAATCTCTCGATCGATCTGTGACTTTTCAAGTGAATCTTTTTCGAGTTGATTGATTGTTAAACTTGCTTGTTCATTTACTGATGGACCTGCATCTACGAGATGATACTCCTCCCAGCCAATATCTTTCATCAAAGTTGCCTGTTCGTTTGTCAGCTGATCGATCATCTTTGAATGGTGAGAAAGATCTGACTGATAGTTCCGATATGACTGTTCTTGTTTCAACAAGTCATTCGATTGTTCTATTACTGGATTCTCCAGCAATTGTATCGTGCTGTTTTCTACTGTGAGCTGATTGAGTCTTTCCTGACGTAGTTGTAGGTCGCGATTAACTTGATGCTGCTGTTTCTTAAGCGCTTCAAATCGGTCAATCCCCTGCTCGGGGAAAGTTGGCGGTGTGATATTCAATTTGTGTTCGAGTGCTTTCCATTCTTTCGCTTGATCGTGAAATGCGATTTCACGTTGTTTACGTTGTAATACTTGATTAAGTTCTTTAAGATGTGTCTTATATTCATCAGACTCGCGACTTAATTTATCTTGTTCAGACAGTAATGTATCATACGTTTCAAACAGAAGATCTTTTTGACGAATTTGAGATTCTAGAACTTGTAATGCTTCCGTTGCTTTATTTATTTCACCCGAAACGTCATCATTTAATAATCGTGATTTTTCCTGTTTAATATGTTCTGTCATCTGCGTAAACTCAGTACTGCCAAAAGCTCCAGCTTGCAAAAGATACGCCTGTAATTTATCTTCAGTCAGTTTGCGATGCACTTCCTGTAATCCTAATACATCAAATGAAAAAATATTTTTAAACGTTTCTTTTGAAATGTGGTTTAATAACTGATTTAACCATTGCACATCTTTTTGTTTACCATCAAGCAATATTGTCGCTTCTTCTTTTTGATGTACGTAGTTGCGTTCAATCGTTACTATCTCGCCTGTTTGTAATTCAAGCGTCATCTTACCTCCGTATTGCGGTGAAAATCTCGGCTCAAGTCTCGGTTCATATTCCCCATCTTTAGGGAATCCAAATAATAAAGCATGGATAAACGCCTGCATCGTTGATTTTCCAGTTTCGTTCTCACCATAAATCTGAACAAAGTCTGAATGAATATCAAATTTTCGATGTTCTAATCTGCCGTATCCATATATTTCAAGTGATCTTATCTTCATGATTCATCCCTCATCATTAACTTTAATCTTGATTCGCCGTGATTAAGTAACGTTTGATGCACATCAAAACTTATATCATCTGCGTATCGTTCAACACTTGATTGCTGTATCGGTACACGTGCCTGATTAAATAACGCTTCGTTCTCTAAATGCTCTGTATTGAATTCACTGGCTAGCGTATGTACTTCAAATGTCTGCTCAAGCTCGATGTCATCGATCCAGACAAATTGTGATTCATTTGATTCATACATTTGTACTTGCTTGAGAATACTTTGTATTAAATGGCTGTCAATTAATGTTTCAAATGGATTAACGAGCTTTAACTGATACATACTTTTCCCTGAACTTCTTATACTATGCTTAAAATCAGTAATATCCTGATAGATGGCATGTTTGCCGGTTTCATTTAATGTTAACGTTACATGTTCAAAACGGATATGTTCTGTCGGAATAAATTTAACGTCAAGTGTTGTATGATCACCTTCAACGTAAAGATACCCTTTTCGACCAGTATCAGAGAAACATGTGCCTTGCATCTTGCCAGGATAATGGATTTCAGGCAGATCATTAAGACGTTTCTTATATGGTAAATGTCCTAATGCCCAGTAATGATATAATTTTTCGTTTAAATCCTCTATTCTAAACTCTGTAGCATTGAAGCCTTTAATCTTATGATGAATTCCATGCAGCATTCCGATATGAATGGATTGATCCACTTCATTCACTGGATAACTGTCTAATTTATTTTCATAAGTTGTATGTTCTTTATAGCTAAATCCATGAATAAACACTCTTTGTCCGTTATGCGTAATCAGCTCGTATGACTGTACATCTTCAGAGAATACAACGACATTTTCCGGATACTTTGTATAAGACTTTTGAGATAACCTATCTTCAGTACCAGCAATGTAATACACAAAAATATGTGCTTGATTTAATCGCTCAAATTGCTGTTCAATAAATTTATCGGCTCTAATATTTCTATTTTTACTCGAATATAAGTTCCCACTAATAAGTATAA
Organism: Macrococcus sp. PK; assembly: GCF_022501545.1. Taxonomy (NCBI): domain Bacteria; kingdom Bacillati; phylum Bacillota; class Bacilli; order Caryophanales; family Staphylococcaceae; genus Macrococcus; species Macrococcus sp. PK. The sequence goes on along the minus strand of NZ_JAEPRF010000005.1, from coordinate 35,842 downwards.
AATCAATTTTCAACTCTATTGCATCATCAACTAAATTTTTAAAACTTTCAAAGCTTGCTCGATATACATCCTGCATAATATGTTCCGGCAAGTTACTTTTTAAATCAAATGGCTCGTCTAGTAATAAGTCTGAACAGTGGATAAATTTTACCATAAGCAGTACCTCACTTTTCTTGTTACATCATATTTTACATTAAATCATATAAAATTGTTAGACAAGTCGAAAAAAAGCATCTAAAGTGATATCACTTTAGATGCTTGTGTAACATTGCGTTAATTTTTCAATCTTTTTGTCTGTATAACTTTCATAACTATTGTTATATGATTTCGGGTCTTTTGGATTTAAAAAGTTTTCAATCTTACCAGTAACAGGATCGATAAGCTTGCTTGATGCACCACAACCCAGTCCAATAATAGTTTGGACTTCTTCCATGATCAAAATATTATATAACGAAGCTTCGTCCTGTTTAGAATAACCAATGTTCTCAAGATTTCCAAGTATGTTTTTCTGACGATATAAATAATACGGAATATAATCATTTTCTATAGCAAATTGCCTTGTCATGTTCATCATATGAATGATTTCATCTCTTGGCGCCACTGGATACTTTGCTTTATTACGTGTCATCTCACTCGCTGTTTTAAAGCTCAACGTATGTACCGTTAATGACTCTGGATTTAATTTTTTCGTCTCCTGTAAAGAGTTTTCCACTTCAACGCGTGTTTCATTTGGTAATCCGATAATTAAGTCCATATTAATATTATTCATATGGTGTGCGCGTGATAGTTGAAACTTATCAATCGTTTCCTGAACACTATGATGGCGTCCAATCGCTTTTAAAGTAGCGTCTGTAAAGCTTTGTGGATTAATACTGATGCGGTCGATATCATAATGATTAAGTACATTCAGCGTTTCCGTATCAATCGTATCGGGACGTCCTGCTTCCACTGTAACTTCACGTACATGCGTCATGTCAAATGATGTGTATACTGTTTCAAGCAGCAACGATAGATCGTTCGGTTCAATCGACGTCGGTGTACCACCACCAAAGTAGATAGAAGTCACTTTAATATCATTATCTTTTAACCATGCTGCAGTATGCTTTATTTCGTGAATTAATCCTACTAAAAATTCTGGTACCTGATCTTTAAATACACGTATTGCATATGCTGGGAATGTACAGTATGCACATTTAGTCGGACAGAAAGGAATTCCGATATAAATACTTACTTCACGTTCAAGCTGATAAAGATCAGGCATAGCAGTTAATTGTGTGTGTACGATATCTCTCATCAAGTCAATTTTCTCAATGGAAATTAAATAATCACGTACCAATATTTTCGTAATTTCTTCATGGGTTAGTCCTTGTCTATAATATTTATGGTATAGTTTCGTCGGTCTTATGCCAGTCAGTGTTCCCCAGCTTTGAACAATGCCTGTATGATCAGTTAATATCGTAATTAAAGTCTCACCAAGCGCCTGTTTCATATCGCGCTTTGTAACACCATTTCTTTTTGCAGATTGCGTATATGTTTTACCATTTATGGTCATTGTTGTCGTAACAGTTGTTTCATCTTTTTGCTCGATATTAAGATTGATCTGATTATCTCCAACACCTTCAAATAAGTAGCTTTCTTCAAAATACAGATTGATGATATTTTTAATATAGAGTTGAATTGAATCGAACTGTTCATGTTTTAAATAAAACTTCATTGTATCCCTCACAAAAAAATAAACAAAAAGCATATCACTTTTTGTTTATTTGATAATTTATTTAATTATTGTACTTGAAAGCTTAAATTTTAGCAATTAAGCTTCAGGCGTATCTTCAGTTTGTACGCCATATAATTCTTCTAAAGGTTTCATGATAACACGATTAATTTCCTGAATCATGAAGCTCATTTTTTGTTCTGCTTCCATTAATTTAGAAATGTTTTCATCTTTTTCGATTAATTCAGCAGTTGACTGTGCTGCATTTAAATCGTCTTCTGTAATTTCCTGACCAGACATTTGTTTTTCCTGTAAATTTAACTGAATCTTTCTGAAATCATCAAAGATTTTCTTTGATTCAGGGTTATTGTTTACTGCAGAGTAATGTTCTTTAATCGCATTGTATTCGTCGCTTTGACGTAATGCGCTTTCTAAACGGTTTGCTTCATCATAAATATTAACTGACATAATCATTCTCCTTTGAATTTACACATAATTTAATTGTTCGTAATAAATATACCATAAACGGCGCTCATTATACAAAGAGAGCGATTACACCTTGTACTAAACCGATAATGCCTCCGAGCAGGAAGCCTAAAAATGTAATCATCTTTAATTCCTTGTTTGATATTTCAATAACGAGTCGCTCTAAAAACGATAATTCGAAGTTATCAATCTGCTGTTTGACGATTTCCGCGATATGTACTTTCTCTAAAATTTCAGCAATATTATCTGATGTTTTAGAGATTGCATAATGCACAAATCTGTCGCTGCCTTCATCTTCCATATATTCAAAAGCTTTTGGTGCAAGTGTGACAAGTGGTGTAGACGTATAGCGTTTTAAGTCGACTTGCGTGATGATTTGCTCGATTAAATTTTCTTTAATCGTGTCTATTTCCTGGTTACTGATAAAGTTAGACGGTTGTTTAGTTAACAACAGATGATATTCACGATTTACTTCAGTAGCGATGATATTGTTTAACTTTTCTTCTCTACTTAATGCATTAAATTCTTTAATAACACGATCTGCAATCATCTCTTTCGTCATAAACATTTGAATCATGCTGACAACGCGACCTTTTTCCAAAAAGAAACGATCGATCATTTGCATCATATCATCATACCCTTTTGCTGAATTAACATAGTCACGTAATTTTTGCATGATCATTGGCGGCAAACTTTCAACTTGTGTATCAATCTTCCCACGTAAATCAGCGGGTAATAAATTTGCTATTGGTTCATTTTTGTGCGTTAAAATTGCGTGATCAATGACTTGCGAAAGTTGAAGACGTAGTTTCTCATTGCCGAGCGCACTTACATCTATATTAAAGCGTCGTGCAAAATCGTCGACTGAATATTGTCCTGTCTTTAACGTCTGAATCTGACGTACGATAAAGTCTTTAATAAACCTTTCTGTTTGCGGGGTCATCAACTTTTCTTTAAAGATTTCTGGCGTGAGTAAATGTTCTGTTACCATTTCTCCCATCTTAACTGACAATTCGTTACGACGTTTTGGAATGAGTCCTGGTGTAAACGGTAATTGTTTACCAAATAAAAATTTTGGTTCAAATGGTCTAAATAACATCTTTATTGCGATATAATTTGTAAATCCACCGATAAGTGCACCGATGAGTCCCATAAATAATACGATTAATACTGCGTTCAATATGCCACCTCTTTATTTTTTAATACTTATTAGTTTAATACCTCTATATAAAAAAAACAAACGCTGGATAAGCGTTTGTTTAGTATATTATAAGCTTACTAAATTTTCATTTTTCTTCTTATTAAAGAACATTTCCGCTTCACGTGCTTTATTTGATCCATATAATGGTTGCGTTGAACCATCTAATACACGGTAAAGGTTAGAAATTTTGTTTTGTTGTAAGACGATGTCACGATCTGATTCAATCGTAGTCCACCATAATTCATTTTTGTTATCCTGATCCGGATATGAACATGCCCCACGTGAAATCACTTGAATCACTTCAAGTGGATCTCCACCTAAAGTATTTTGTAATACTTCTGAATCTCTGAATAATGCACATAATGAAACGCATGTTGTCCAGTTCGGTAATACACGTTCTTTCTCAATTTGAACTAACGTTTTCTTTGATAAGCCGATTGTCTGAGCCATAGTATCTTGTGTATATCCCGCTTCGATACGCACCATTTTGAATTTTGTTTGAAGTAAATCTGTGAATTGCTGTTTATCCATTTTCTATACGACCTTTCTCTCTAAATATAAATTTATGTCAGTAAATGCTCTTAAAATATAAGTTGAAAAAATACACATTCATCTAAAGTGACTTTACCATCTTAATATAATTTACAAAAAATTAAAAGAGGAAACCCTTAAAAGTTTCCTCTTTTTTTAAAATTATTTTTTTAATGTCACAATTATGCAACTTTCATACCTTTTTTTGCTAAATAACGCTTTTCCTGTTCAGAAATTACAACTGCACAAGCAGCATCTCCAGAAATGTTAACAGCTGTGCGCGTCATATCGAGCAGTCTGTCTATTCCTAAAATAATTCCGATTGCGGCAGGATTTAAACCGACTGATGTCAGAACCATTGCAAGCATTACAAGTCCAGCACCTGGCACCCCTGCAGTACCGATAGATGCTACGACTGCTACGACAACAACTGTCACCATCTGTCCAAGCGTTAAATCTACACCTGAAATTTGAGCGATAAAGATTGTTGCAACACCTTGCATAATCGCTGTACCATCCATATTAATCGTCGCACCTAAAGGTTGTACAAAAGATGATATTTCTTTACGTACTTCTAAATTATCTTGTGCACATTCTAAAGAAATCGGTAATGTCGCATTTGAACTTGATGAACTGAATCCAACCGTCATTGCCGGTGCGAAACCTTTAAAGAACCAGATAGGATTTCTGCGTGCTAAGAAACTGACTGCACCACCATATACTAGAATCATATGTAAAAATAGACCTAATAACACAACGAAGAAATACATTGCCAGCTGTTTAATAGCACCAAACCCTGCATTCGTAAATGCTGTTGCAACTAAACCGAATGTTCCTAGTGGTGCGAAATACTGCATAATTGCTGTTACGATAAACATCAGTATTTCATTTGTCTGCTCAAACAGTAATTTTACTGCTGAAACTTTTTCGCGTAATGCAATCATTCCGATACCAATAAATATCGCAAACGTAATCACTTGCAGCATGTTTGTTTCACTCATCGCAAGTACAGGGTTTTTCGGAATTAAATTGATCAATGTCTGATCAAAAGTCTGGGTGGCAGGTGTGCCTTCTTCTTCTGCTGCAGCAGCTTTTTTCTTCTGTTCTTCAGCATACGTTTTTACTTCTTCACTATTTAACAGCTCACTTTTACCGTCACCTGGTTTAAATACTAAAGCAAGTGACATTGCAAGGGTGATAGCTAATGCAGTCGTTACTAAAAAGAATGAAATCGTCTTTAAACCGATAGAACCTAAATGTTTAGGATCACCTACACCAAGCACACCTAAAACAATAGACACAAATACTACTGGTACAACAAGCATAAAGATTAGATTTAAGAATATTTGACCGATTACATTAAAGACATATTGATTGATCCACTTAACCCAGCTTGCATCCTGATATATATTAAAGAATGAACCTATAGCAATACCAGCAATTAATGCAATAATAATCCTGACTGTCATGTTCCCTTTTATTTTCATAATATCCTCCTCAACAACCGAATTTTCTGACTATTACAAATAATTATAAATTATTTCTATTTCAATGTAAATTGTAATTTTTATAATTATGAATTTTTATGAATAAAAATCTTATTTGTATTTACTATTACAAGCATAATAATTTTTATATGATTCACTGCAATTCACTAGATATTTCTTCCCATTTGTTTGATAATAATAAGACATGATTTGAGAGGATGAAAAAAGTGCAGGTAAAAGATCAACTCGCAAAAGCTCAGCAAGGTGCAAAAGTCAGTATCATAATGTATGTATTGCTTACTACGATAAAATTGTTATTCGGTTATATGAATGGCTCACAAGCGCTTGTTGCCGATGGATTAAATAACGCGACTGACGTTGTATCATCAGTTGCTCTGCTTATCGGACTTGCAATTAGTATGAAGCCAGCAGATGATAATCACAACTATGGTCACTATCGCTCTGAATATATCGGTTCACTCATTGCTGCATTCATTATGTTTGCAGTCAGCGTTCAGGTAATCCTTCAGGGCATTCGACACTATATCAATCAGGACTTTTCAACGCCATCCATTGAAACAGCAGTAGTAGCGATATTATCAGCGTTAGCGATGCTACTCGTCTATTTCTACAATCGGAATTTAGCGAAGAAAGTAGATTCCAGTGCATTAAAAGCAGCAGCTGCTGATAACCTGTCCGATGCGCTTGTATCACTTGGAACATTTGTAGGTATTGTCGGCGTATTTATGGGACTGCCCTTCTTAGATACAGTCGCAGCAATCGTAGTTGGCTTGCTAATCATGAAAACAGCAATTGAAATATTCTTTGAAACAGCTATTACATTAACAGACGGCTTCGATGCAGAAACACTTGATGAGATGAAGAAAATCGTCTTAAATGTTGAGGATGTATTATCCGTTGTAGATATTAAAGGAAGAAATCACGGTGTCATGACATTTATCGATGTTACCGTAACAGTAGATGCAAATCTTACAGTGGCGGAAAGCCATGATATTACTGAAAATATAGAACACGATATTAAAGAAGCATATGGTGCAATTGAAACAATCGTTCACTTAGAACCACATGAATAGGAAATGAATACAATATGTATAAAAGACGAGCATTCCTATTTAGGTTGTCTCGTCTTTTCCAAACAAAAGCTCTCTTAAGTTAGTGCGCTTTTCAAATTTTTTCTCTAAATTGTAAAAGATTATGAATATTAAAATAAAAATTATAAAATAAACCCATAGATAGTGTTTAACAAAATACAATATAATCATAAGTGTAACCATAAAAATAAAAATCATTGTTCTTGAAAAATAAATAAATCGTCCATCTTTCTTCAAATCATATGGATAGTTTAAATGTGGATCTGATTGTAACCGATTCATATTGCGATTAAATTCTTTATGAAAATCTATGAAATGATAAATACTTACGATTATAATAACTGCTAATAATACGCCTCTATAAAATCTATCTTCAATAGTCACAAAAAGTATAATCCAAGTATATTTAAAAATATTATTAAAGTTCTTTTTAAACCAGGATAATATATTATTTACCACGGTTAAACACCTCTCTTACCTCACTATGTCGTTCGAAGTATTCATCAAATATAACAAGAACCAGAACAATGCCGCCGAAGACCATAATATAATTCCACAGATTACCCCATTCAATCATCATCACGACATAAACTAAGTAGTATGTAGCGAGTTTAAATAACACAGGTATTAACCAGACGATGAAATAATCAGTTTCTTTATTGATGAAATAATTAATATGCGTAATTTTTGTATGACGATACTCATTTATAATATAGACAGTAAGTTTAACAACGAAATAGAGCATAACGAAAGCAAGTACAATGAGAAGAATACGTTCTGCCCACATTTTTGGTAACCAGTCCTTCATAGCCATATAACTAATCATAAAAATCAATGTTAACCATTCATCCTTCGCCCACCATTTATCTATCATCAGGTAACCTCCTATTTTAAGTATTATTGTATACTTTTACCATTATCAATTCAATTACTATCTGCTTAATTGCTTTATTAAACCGGCTAATACATTTATACTTAATCTAAACAGAATTCACTACGAGGAGTGTTATTATTATGATGGCTGTAAATCATAAAGAAAATTTATTTTATATCGGTGATGTATCAAGCCCTAAAGCGCAAATGACTTATGTGCCGACTGGAGAAGATAAAATTATTATCGATCATACCGAAGTTAACGATGAATTACGTGGTCAAGGTGCAGGTAAGATGATGGTAGAAGCTGCGGTTAAATACGCACGTCAAAACAACAAAAAGATTATCCCATTATGTCCATTCGCTAAAAGTGTATTTGATAAAACACCTGAATTTCAGGACGTATTATAAAAGAAAACCAGCCCTATGAAGATTATCATAGGGCTGGATTTTTGATGATGTTAAACGTGTCCGATATATCACTTTTATCGGACAAGACGTCCTTGATTTACGCTATTTTGCTCTCAACATGTCCGATATATCACTTTTATCGGACAAGACGTCTTCGATTTACGCTATTCTGCTCCCAACATGTCCGATATATCAGTTTTATCGGACAAGACGTCCTTGATTTACGCTATTTTGCTCTTAACATGTCCGATATATCACTTTTATCGGACAAGACGCACTTGATTTCAGCTGTTTCTCTCATTACGTGTCCAATATTGCCTCGTTATTGGACACATTAACTTCGGTATTCTCCAAAGCATACCTATTTATACAAATTATACTTCGCACCATACATCGAAGCCTGCGTGCGATCTTTCACTTCAAGCTTTGCAAAGATATGACTAACGTGGGTCTTGACTGTCTTCTCTGATACAAATAACTGCTCTGCTATCTCTTTATTGGTTAAGCCTTTTGACATTTCAGCTAATACTTCCAGTTCTCGCTTTGATAATGGATTCTTTATATGCGGCAAATTCAGCCCGGATTCTTTATATGCTTCTACACTCGGATGGAACGCCTGGGCGCCAGATAGTACCTGTTTGATTGTGTGAATCAACACATCAGGTTCACTGTCCTTCATTTCATAGCCATCTGCTCCTGCATCTATCACACCCATTACATGTTCTTCATCAACAAAACTTGATAATACAAGCACTTTCACTTCGGGATAGCTGCTTTTAATGGCTTTAGTTGTTTCTATGCCGTCCATGTTAGGCATTACAAGATCCATAATAATTAACTCCGGCTTATCATGTTCTTTAAGATATGACACAACTTCACTGCCATCACTGAAATCAGCAACAACATCAAAGTCTGCTTCTGTTGATAGTAAAAATTGTAATCCTTGTCTCACAATATGATGATCATCTACGATTATTATTTTCATGTTGTTGTCCTTTCGGATAAAAAAGTTCTATTATTGTTCCGACATTTTCTTCGCTTTTCATATTAACTTCTGCGCCTATCTCATTGCTGCGTTGCAGTATATTCTTTAGACCATGCGTCGGTAAAGTTTTTGCTGAAGTTACTTTAAATCCTTTACCTTTGTCTTCTATCTTCATTATAAACTGTTCACTTTTCTGCGATAAATGAATGGATACTGCATCTGTTTGAGCATGTTTCTTAACATTATTCATTGCTTCCTGAATAATTCTGAAGATTGTATGTTCTACTTTACTTTCCAGATTGAGTAGACCAGTTACTTTGATCGTTACATTTAATCCTAACACTTCTGCGTAGTTCTTTACAGCTTCAACCAAGCCTTGTTCTAATCCTACCGGTTTCAACTGCCAGATTAATGCACGCATTTCGTTGACTGCATCCTGACTGGTAGATTCTATCATCTGAAACGCCTGAATAGATTGCTCGTCCTTACTCATCGTCCCTGCTGCATGCGCAGTGAGCTTTAATGAAAATAGCATCTGATTAACTGAGTCATGCAAATCACGAGCGAGTCTATTTCGTTCTTCCTGTAATGCGGTCTCTCGTGCTTTCTCAGTAAGATAGATACGTTTGATTGCACTACCGATTTGAAAGGCCACAGACTCTAATAAGGCGAGATCTTCTTCTGAATAAATTTTAGTGTTCGGTGTCGCTACATTTAATAACCCAAATCTTTCATCGCCTGATTGAAGTGGCACTGTTGCATGATGTGTAATACCACCGGTCTTATCACTATATTGTTTATTCGCTTTTACAATTCGTGAACATGTAATAATATTACTCGCTTTCGTTAACTTCTTCTGATGATATCGCGATACACACCAGCACGGTCCTTCTGTCATATAACGACAATCATCCATAAGCAAAGCATCCGGCAATCCATATTCAGATGCCAACGCATGGGTCCCGTCTTCATCGATAAAGAATATCCATCCAGTAGAAAAATTGGTCCCCTTAACCAATCGGTCAAGGGCACCATTCATCATAGAATATACTTCTGTCTCTTCATTTAAAAATTCAGCAATTTCTTTTAAAAGTAACGTACTATTCTTCATAAGCACACCATTCTTTTATATTAGTCACGTCTGTATTCAACGCGGTATAAATCATGTCTTCTATCACGTAACTGACGGACAGTTCCGTCTTCTCGACCACGACGTAATACTTCTAAGTCAACATCACCGATCATAACCATCTCATCATTTTCACCCGTTTCACCGACGATACCGTCACGTGCAAATCCAAAGTCACTTGGTGTATAGATACCAGAAGCAGAATACTGGATATCCATATTTTCTGTTTGCGGTAAGTTACCACATGTCCCACTCGTAACAGTATAGATTTGATTTTCTATCGCACGTGCCATTGAGCAATATTTCACGCGCAGATAACTTTGTCTGTCTTCAGTTGAGAATGGTGTGAATATTATTTTAGCACCCTTCTCAGTTGCAATACGTGCCATCTCTGGGAACTCACTATCGTAACAGATTTGAATGGCAATCTTGCCACAATCTGTATCAAACACTTCCACCTTTTTACCAGGTGAAATACCCCACCATCTGCGTTCATTTGGCGTAACATGAATTTTATATTGCTTTTCAATTGATCCGTCGCGTCTAAATAAGTATGAAATATTATAAATATCATCATTTTCTTCAACGAAGTGACTGCCACCAATAATATTAATATTATATCGCATCGCAAAGTCATTGAACATTTCAATATATTGTTCCGTATATTTTGTCAACTGACGGATAGATTCTGCTGGATTTCTCTTCTCATCAAAACTCATCAGCTGTGTTGTTAATAATTCAGGGAAGACAACAAAGTCACTACCTGCATCATATGCTACATCAACGAAATATTCGATTTGGTTCGCAAACTCCTCAAAAGAATCAATTTTACGCATCATGTAGTTAACTGTACAAATTCGTACGGGATAACTTGTTCTGAAATGTAGGTTAGATTTAGCAACGAAATCAGGGTTGTTCCACTCCATTAATGTTGCATACTTACTACTTTTCACATCGTCTTTTAAATAGTTCGGATTAATACGCATCAAAGTAAATCCGTTCATAAACTGGAATGTAAGTACCGGATCCTTAATCTTACGTTTCATCACGTCATTGACATATTCACGCGGTGTCAACTCATCCTGATATTGATGATAATTCGGAATACGTCCTCCGATAATGATTGATTTTAAGTTAAGTTCATAAGCGATTTCACGACGTGCTTCATATAAACGTTGTCCAACACGCATACCACGATAATCTGGATGAACCATCACTTCAATACCATATAAGTTATGTCCATTATCATTATGGTTAGTAATATATCCTGAATCCGTAATATCATTCCAGGTATGTTTATCATCATATTCATCAAAGTTAATGATCAAACTTGAACATGATCCAATAATTTTCTCTTCATATTCAATAACCATCTGTCCACGGGGAAACAAGTTAAGATGTGATTCTAAATGTGCTCTTTCCCACGGTTCCATACCAGGAAAACAAATTTTTTGTAGTGCTATAATTTCATCGATATCATCAAATGTCATTTGTCTTGCTTCAATCGATTTATTAAATTTCTCTAAATTAATTTCTTCAGTCATGTAAATTCTCCTTTAATTCATCTATAATAGTATATAAGCGAATGATGATTTATATAAATTTTAATATGATATTAAATATTACCCTATTATTATACGACTTAAATACGATTTAGGAGAAAAATTATGATTATAAATATTACAAAAGAATGGGATGCTTTAACGATTGAAGAAATGTTAAAAGCTTTACACATTCCTAAAAAGCCGATGCATGAATTCAGAATGTCAAAGGATATCATGATCAATGGTGAGACTGCTACATTAAGAAACAAACTTTCTGAAGGTGATCAGTTATACTTACCGATTACAGAAGAAAAAAGTGCATACAAATCAAGTTACCGTCTTTGTGAAGTAAAATATGAAGATGAACATTTAGCAATCCTGGTAAAACCTAAAGGTGTGAAAACACATCCTAATGATATGGCTGAATCTAATACACTACTCAACCATGCCATCTACACGTTAGACTCAGCATATGTAGAACCGGTACACCGTCTTGATCAGGAAACAGTAGGATTGCTACTTGTCGCAAAAAATCCTTTCATCAAAAAGATACTCGACCGTATGCTTGAAGAACGAGAAATCACACGCACATATCGTGCCAAAGTTAAAAGTCATCTTCCACTTAAGAAACAAACAATCGATCTACCAATCGGTAAAGATAAGTTTCATCCCAATAAACGTCGTGTTTCACAAACAGGTGATCGCGCAGTAACGCATATTGTTGATTCAAAAGCTTTAGGCGATGGTATCGCAGAAGTTGAATTGACATTAGAAACTGGACGTACACATCAAATCCGTGTGCATCTTGCAGCAATCGGTTATCCTGTTCTTGGCGATCCGCTGTACAGTGATTCTAACTTACGACAGCTTGCGCTTGAAAGTTACAAGCTGGAATTTATCCATCCACTTACTCAGAAAAAGATTACTGCAATACTTGATTAAGCAGTTCAATTGCATAATATTTTAAAGATTTATATGATAATAATCGTATAAATCTTTATTAATTTTTAGGAGGCGCATCATGGAAAATGCAATACAGCATAAGTTATTAACACGTAAAGCGGTCAAAGTTTATGACCCTGAATATAAAATGTCAGAAGCAGCATTGCTTGAAATATTAGAAGCTGCTAATCAGGCCCCTTCAGCATGGAATCTGCAACACTGGGAATTTCTTGTTGTTCATAGCGATGAAGCAAAAGCAAAGTTATTACCACTAGCATACAATCAGGCACAAGTGAAAGATTCAAGTGCAACGATTATAATATTAGGTGATAAAGAAGCGAATAAAAATATCGATACAGTATTCGACCCTGCCATCGAAGCAGGTACGATGACTCAGGATATTAAAGATATGATTGCCGGTCAAGTAAACGGTGTCTATCAAAATGAAGCATATGCATATGAAGCGGCAATTATGAACTCTGCATTTCCGGCAATGCAAGTGATGAATTTTGCTACACTTAACGATTTAGGTACATGTGCAATTGGCGGATTTAATCGTACCGGTATACAAGAAGCCTTTAATATCGATGAAAGATATGTACCTGCACTGATCATTACGATCGGTAAAACGTTGAAAGAACCTAGAACAAGTGAGCGTCGTGATATTAAAACGGTTACTACATTTGTATAAAACAATTAATTTCAAATCAAAAATAAAAAGCGAGCCATTTCGTATGCAATATACGAAATGGCTCGCTTTTTTACTTCTTATTTCTTCAGACGATCTCTGACAAATCCTAATAATTTGGCACGTTTACTCATTACTGGTTGAGGCTCAGTAACTTTAGGCTTCATCAATGTACGTTTATAATTTTCTGCCTGATTCACAAGTTCTTCCTGTGAATTTACAGCATTCTGATCATTACGTACATAATGGTATACACCGCTTGCATCCTGCTCACGTGCTTTTTGGTTATCATTAAGCTGAAGCTCTAAAATTTCTTTTAGTTCGTTCACAATCTTTGGATCTAAGATTGGGAATAAAATCTCTACACGTTTAATCATGTTACGTGTCATCATATCTGCAGAAGATAGATACATCTTTTCTTCACCGTTATGATAGAAGTAATAAATTCTAGAATGCTCAAGGAATCTACCAACAATACTGATTACACGAATGTTTTCACTAATGCCTGGGATACCAGGACGTAAACAACAAATTCCACGAATGATTAACTTAACTTTCACGCCAGCCTGACTTGCCTCATATAATTTCTTAATAACCGTCTTATCAGTTAATGAATTCATCTTAGCGATAATTAAGCCATTACCAAATTCTTTATGACAATCAATTTCCTGATTGATATGTTCAACAAATTCATCGCGAATTTCAAATGGTGCCACATGTAATTTCTTATATGTTGGTTTTTCTGAATAACCACTTAAATAGTTAAAGAAATTCATCGCGTCCTGACCAATTTCTTTATTCGTTGTGATAATACCCATATCAGTGTAGATTTTAGCAGTCTTATCGTTGTAGTTACCTGTACCTAAATGGACATAAGGTACTACTTCGTCACCTTCTTTTTTCACGACTAAAGTAATTTTAGAGTGCGTTTTTAAGTGTGTCATACCATAAATTACATGACATCCCGCTTCTTCAAGCATACGCGCCCAGTGCACATTATTCTCTTCATCGAATCGCGCTTTCAACTCTACAAGTACTGTTACTTGTTTACCAGCTTCAGCTGCATTCTTCAATGCATCAATAATAGGTGAGTCACTTGATACACGATATAACGTCTGTTTAATCGCTAATGTATTAGGATCTTCAGAAGCCTGTTTAATAAAATCTACAATCGGTTGGAATGACTCATATGGATGGTGGAAGAAAATATCATGTTTCTGCGCTTCTTCATAAACGTTACCACCATTTAAATATTTCGGTGGTGCCGCTTCAAATGGTTTAAACGCAAGCTGTGGATATTGCTTCTCTATCATCCCTGCTAACTGGAATAACATCGTTAAATCAAGTGGTCCATCTAACTTATAGATATCACGTGCTTCAATCTCTAATTCATTCATTAAGAAAGAACCGTTAATTGACGTGTCATGACGTGTATCGATTTCTAAACGAACAGCAGCACCACTCTTACGTTTCTTTAAGAATTTTTCAATTTCAATTAATAAATCTTCCGCACCATCTTCATGAATCGTTAAATCTGCGTTTCTTGTAATTCTGAAGGTAAACGTACGCACGACTTTATAACCAAAGAATAACTTATCGATGAAATGATTAATCACATCTTCTAATAATACGAAGATTGTACGTTCACCATTTTTAAGCTGAATAATACGGTTTAATAACGCTGGAATCTGAACAATCGCAGATTTCTTTTCACCAGCATCAGTTTCTACATCTACGAATATATTTAATGACTTGTTTGATAATTTAGGAAAAGGTCTGTAAGCGTCGATACCAAGTGGAGTCAACGTCGGTAAAATTTCAAAGTTAAACTTTTGTTCAATGATTTGATAGTTCTCAGGAGACAATTCATCAATTGCTTTAAAGAAAACCTGATATCCTTCTAACTCCTGAATCAAAGCTTTGTATTGTTCATATTGTAATTTAACGTTTTCACGATTTGCTGCATCAATTGCTATTAATTGTTCCGTTGGTGTTAACTGTGTTTTATTTTCGGGTTCATTAAAGTTCATTGCGACTTGATCTTTAAGTCCACCTACACGCACCATAAAAAATTCATCAGCATTTGAACTTGCAATTGCTAAAAATTTAAGACGTTCTAGTAATGGATTTTTCTTATCAAAAGCTTCCTCAATTACACGACGGTTAAAACCTACCCAACTTACTTCTCTGTTGTTATAAAATGCCTTGTTGTTTAAATCTAATTTTTCCATTATCGTCACATCCACTTTTATTGTATATTAATTTACAGTCTATATTAGTTATACCTAACTATTGTAAAGATTCTGTAAAAATGAGATTAAGTTTTGACTTTATTATTTTCTCGATATGTTTCTTCTGTCTTTCTGCTTGATATTCTTCAGCGATAGCATCGCCAGAGTACTCAATCACTAAATCAAAGTGTTCTTCTTTTTTCTCAAAATACAAAGCTTTAACGATATTTGTATTACTAATATTTAATGCGTAAGCGAATTTCAGTATACTGCCAAGCATTTGAATTGTTTCTCGCTCTTCGCTATTAAACCATTTCGTTTCATCTTCATAAAACTTTAGTAACGATTTATTTTTAAAGCTGGCAAGCAAGGCAAGCTTCACCCTATTTTTATGACTAATACCATTTAAGCTAGAGTTAGAAAGAATATAGTACGTATGTTGACTTGAGGCGTCTGAATCGATGTAACTTCCTAAATAATACAGATAAGCTGCATTTCTTAAGAATGCTTTGTCACGCTTATTACCTTTAATCAGTTCAAACTTATCTAATTCATAATAGAGCGTCTCGGCAATCATTACACGTTGGTTCGCTTCTTCCTGGTTAATGTTATAGTCCGTTGCTAAGTTCTTTAACGAGTCTTTAAAGACATTGTCTTTATCGAACGGTAATACATATTCCTCTTCAAGAATGCTCATAATAACACCTTCACGTAATCCTTTACGTGAGAAGATAAATTTAGTGGCTTCTACTTCATCAAATAATGTATTAAATAATACACAGGAAGGAATAATAATATCCTGTCGGTCTCTGCTTAATCCATCCAGATCTTCTAATTCATCTTCAGATGCTGCAGTAAGGTTAGCAAATACCAAATCAAGATCCGATTCTTTCATCGCATAGCCATGTACCCCTGCAATCGGATATTCTGTTAATGATTGATGGATTCTCGCAATATTACGTGCTGATCCCCCAATCGCTATTATTGGAACACGACGTTTCTCAAGCCAGCGCAGACTTCTCAGCTGTTCCTGAATATACTTTGCCGCCGCTTCTATCGCATCTTTATCGTTATGTGCCTTACCTTCAAAAAACATATTTTGAAGCGTTACGACACCGAAAGGAAAACTATGTGAAAATTTTAATTCTTTGTCCTCAAAGAAAGTAACTTCTGTACTTCCTCCACCGATATCTACTGTAACACCATCTGAGTAATCTAATGTATTGATGACCGCATAGAATCCAAAGAATGCTTCTTCTTTTTCAGAAATAATTCGCATCTCTATGCCTGTGTTTTCTTTTACTTTATCGATGACTTCTTCGATGTTTGTTGCTTGTCGTACGGCAGCAGTTGCTACTGGATATAACGCATGAACATCAAACTTTTGTGCAACTTTCTGAAAACTATTTAACGTGTCACATAATACTTCGATACCACGTTCTGACATAACTTTTTCGTTGTTTAAAAACTGATATAATCGTGCAGGTGTTTTTATATTTTGTAATTCCTGTAATCCTGTTTCTTTTGAGTATTCAAAAATAACTAAACGGATTGTATTTGATCCGATATCTACTAAACCTAATCTTTTCATAACTGACCTGCCCTTTCAGATTAAAACATTTTATTTTGGATGGATCATTTCTTCAGGTTTAATCCATTCATCAAATTGCTCTTCTGTTAAGAATCCTGAATTTATTGCTGATGCTTTTAAAGTTAAACCTTCTTTATGTGCAGTTTTTGCGATATGCGCTGCTTTTTCATAACCGATATGAGGGTTTAAAGCTGTTACTAACATTAATGATTGATTTAAATAGTTGTGAATATTTTCTTCAATCGGCTCGATACCAACCGCACAGTTATCATTAAATGAATTCATACCGTCTGCTAAAAGATAGATTGATTGTAATGTGTTATACATAATAACCGGTTTAAATACATTCAGTTCAAAGTTCCCTTGACTTGCTGCAATACCAACCGCAGCGTCATTCCCCATTACCTGAACAGCGACCATCGTCAGCATTTCAGATTGTGTAGGGTTTACTTTTCCTGGCATGATTGAAGAACCCGGTTCATTTTCAGGAATTGATAATTCTGCAAGACCTGCACGTGGACCAGATGATAACCAGCGTACATCGTTAGCAATCTTCATTAAATCTGCTGCAAGTGCTTTTAATGCACCATGAACAAAGGTTACTTCATCATGTGCAGTTAACGCATGGAATTTATTTGGCGATGATACGAAATCATAACCTGTTTGAACGCCAATCTGTTTAGCAACGCGATCACCAAACTCAGGATGTGCGTTAATGCCAGTACCAACTGCAGTACCCCCGATTGCTAAATTCAATAATTCTTTTTTAGATAGGTTTAATAATGCTTCACATTTATCAAGCATATAACGCCAGCCAGAAATCTCTTGTCCTAAAGTTAATGGCGTTGCATCCTGTAAATGTGTACGACCAATCTTAATGATATCAGCAAACTTTTCTTCTTTTTCTTTTAACGTATTGCGAAGTGTATTTAATGCCGGCATTAATTTCGCTTCGATTTCATGGAAAAGTGCCACGTGCATTGCTGTTGGATAAGTATCGTTCGATGATTGAGATTTATTCACATCATCATTTGGATGAACTGATTCTGTGCTACCTGATTCTTTCAAGTACATATTTGCAACATATGCTACCACTTCATTCACGTTCATGTTACTTTGCGTACCTGAACCAGTTTGCCATACAACTAACGGAAAATGTTCATCTAATTGGCCAGATAATACATCATCACATGCTTTTACGATGGCTTCTGACTTCTCAGCTGATAATTTACCTAAATCTTTGTTGACAATTGCTGCCGCTTTTTTAAGATGAGCAAATCCGTAAACAACTTCGATTGGCATCTTTTCTTTTCCTACTGGAAAGTTTTGTTTACTACGTTCTGTTTGTGCACCCCAATATTTATCTGATGGTACTTCGATTTCTCCAAATGTATCATGTTCAATTCTAAATGACATTAACTATCTCCCCTTATCTATTGATACTTATATTTTACATTAAATAACGCTTACATTCATTAATTAATCATAAAAATACAGTACATAAATCATTATGTACTGTTCAATAGTTATTGAGGATCATCCTCTTGTTCCTGACCTTCTTCTCGTGCTTCAGCGTTTTGTTCAGAAATTTGTTCCATCTCTTTACCTAACTCTACAACGTCGTCGAAATCAGTAACCATTTCATTTTTATTATCATGTGATGTTGACATATAAATCATTCCTTTACGCAAATTTTTGGAAGTAGTATTCACGTATATCTTGAGGCAATCCAGCTGCTGCAGCATCATCTAAGATTACATTGACCATACGGTGTGTTTTTAAATTCGCTGCTTCAAAGTTGCCGCCCGCTTCAGCATTGTATAGCTTTTCAACGATTGAAGCTTTGTCTGCGCCTGTTAATACGATAATAATTTCACGTGCTGAACGTAATCCTTTATCGTTATCCTGATTAATCTCTTTATAACCGACAGAGCCATCTTGTGTAATCGTAGCAAATAACGTTGTCAACTTCCCTTTGTTCTCTTTAGTCTTCGCTTCGTCTTTAATCAATTCCATAATATCTTTACCTGTTGCTTCATGGTATTGTTTATCAACGATACCAACAGTACCATAGTCGCCACGTATTTTATCATAATCAAAGATATGAATTTGACTCGTCTCAACAGGATTACGTGCCGTATCAGCCTTTAATTCTGCAATGACGTGACCAGCTTCATCACCTAACGCAGTCGCGATAATTGATGTCGGATTGTTACTCATCTGCTTTCTAAATAAATCAGCAACGTAGTTCGATACTGTTAATTTATCTTCAAAAATTTTAAAATTCATTGCCATGTTCATTCCTCCTCGTATCTTTACTCATTCTTTATTATATATGCTATACCCTATTTTGACAGCCCATAACACTATAAATATGAATATTATGAATTATTAAGGCAAACATCTATTTGTGGTTTTAAAAGTGTATTGAATAGGTTATAATAGTTTTATTAATGAAATCTAGGGGGATTACCAATGAATACATTATTAATCGGTATGGTATGTATCGCTTTCCTAACAGCTATCTTAACTGCTGGTCGTGAATCTAGCTACGGTGTTAAGGAAGAAGATTTAAACAAATAATCACAAAATAAGCCGAAGACAAATTGTCTTCGGCTTATTTTTATTGTTTCAGAAATCCTTGTTGCTTTACGACACCATCTACATCAAGACGTGCTTTACCACCAAGCATCTGTATTACCTGTTCACTCCATTTATCATCACGTTTACCTGCTGTACGCGCTTTATAATAGGCACTCGTGCGCACATCATAATCTTTATAATCATCATAGCTAAAAGGCTGATATGTATTCTCATGATAAACAACGTCCAGTGGTAATCTTTCTTTCTGACTTCCCACGTCATCTGGTACACCGACAACCATACCAAACAATGGATATGTGTATGCCGGTAAATTAAGCAAATCTATCACACGCTGCATATTATTGCGTAGTGATCCGATATAACAAATACCAAGTCCCATACTTTCAGCTGCGACTGCCATATTCTGACTAGCTAAAGCAGCGTCTACCGTACCGACTAATAGCGATTCTGTCGTCCCGAAATAATCATCTACATTTGATTTTAAGTGGTTACCTAATCCATGATGACGATGATAATCAACTACAAATACAAAGAGATGACCATTATGTTCCACGTAAGATTGACCACTGATTGCTCTAAGTTGATGCTTAATTTGCTGGTCAGTAATACCGATAATTGAATATGCCTGGACATAACTTGATGTCGATGCACTTTGTGCTGCACGCACTAAAGTCTTAATCGTCTCCTGATTGAGCGCTTCATCTTTAAATTTACGAATTGAGCGATGGTTCTGTAATAACTGGATTATATCGTTCATCACCTGACCTCCTTAATTTAAGCCTGGATAGTTTTGTTGACGTAAAGCTTCATAAATTAATATTGCTGCTGTATTTGATAAATTAAGCGAACGAACATTGTCGTTCATTGGAATGCGCAGTGCTGTGTCCATATATTTTTCTTTAACCCAGTCCGGTAAACCAGTTGTTTCACGACCAAAGATAAAGAAATGTTTCTCGTCAGGGTTACTATAATCGAATGTCGTATGAGGTTTCGTACCAAACTTCGTCAGTAAATAATAGTGACCTTCATTCTTTTCAAAGAATTCTTCGATACTATCGTAATAAGTGATATTTACAAATTTCCAGTAATCCAAGCCCGCACGACGTAACATTTTATCGTCAGTAGAGAATCCTAGCGGACGAATTAAATGAAGATGCGTATCTGTTGCTGCACAACTTCTAGCGATATTTCCTGTGTTAGCAGGTATTTCCGGTTGATATAATACTACGTTAATTGATGACATTTATTTTTCCACACTTTCTATACTTTTTAATATTTCTAGTTTAACATCATTATCTGTTTCTTTTTCATATCTTGCCTTTAAATAATCAATTTCATCATGACTCATTTGACCAATAGCCCAATAAGCTGTTCCCTTAATTTCTGGTCGAGGATCACTTTCTGCGACTTCCTTTAAATCTGGTACTGCATCGATTTCTTTGAAATGAGCAAGTGCTAAAATAGCATTACGTTGAATCGGTTTCTTGCCGCGCCAGGCACCAGCTAGATGACCAAATTCTGCTTTGAAAGTTTTATTCGTCATCTTGAGTAGAGGAACGAGGAGGGGCTTTAACTTTTCAGGTTCCAGTTCAATATCCTCATGGGTTGTATTGATACCTCGATTCTTCGGACACACTTGCTGACACGTGTCGCACCCATATAGACGATTACCAATCTTACTGCGATATTCGTCCGGCATAAATCCTTTTGTCTGTGTGAGGAAACTGATGCATTTATTCGAATCAAGCTGCCCATTACCTAGGAGAGCACCTGTCGGACAACGATCAATGCAAATTGTACAATCTAAACATGATTCTATTACTGGGTGATCGGGTTCAAATGGAATCGATACAAGTATTTCGCCAAGATAAGTCCATGTGCCTAAATCTTTATTTAAGATAAAACCATTTTTAGCTGCATAGCCGAGACCCGCACGTTCAGCAACTGCCCTGTCACTGAGCACACCTGTATCTACCATATTCATCGTTTGTGCTTCAGGGACTCTCTCTTTAATAAATGCGACAAGCAGTTCGAGTCGTTTATTTAATAGCGTGTGATAATCAATTCCCCATGATGCACGTGCGAAAATACCTCGTCTTGCGCCACGAATACTCTTCGGTGCATTAGGTAGCTTATTCGGATAACCGACGGCAATCGCAATAATAGACTGCGCTTCAGGGAGAGAAAGCTTAGGGTTGATACGTTCTTCAATCGTGCCTTTCTCAAAACCAGAATCATAGTTATTTGCATAATATGCTTCCAGTTTTGGACGCAGTGACTCAAAAGGTTCTGCTGTAGTGAAACCGATGGCATCTATGCCAATCGTCTTACTATATTCAATAATTTCCTGCTTTAACTTTTGATACACCCATCTCTCCCCCTTTTCACTTTATAAGACTATTATTTTACCATAAAATCGATTCTTTTAAGAGATAATAATTACATCATCCAAAACAAAGAAGCTACAATCAAATTTGATTGTAGCAGTTTTCTCACTTTGCTTAACAATATTTACGAAGCATTATAAAACTTTCGATAAAAATGCTTTCGCACGTTCATTTTGAGGGTTATTAAATAATTGTTCTGGTGGTGCATCTTCCTGAACGACGCCATTATCCATAAATACAACTCTGTCAGCAACTTCTCTGGCAAAACCCATCTCATGGGTTACGACGACCATCGTCATTCCTTCTTCAGCCAGCTTCTTCATAACCGCTAATACATCGCCTACTACTTCAGGATCAAGCGCTGAAGTTGGCTCGTCGAATAAGATAACATCCGGATCCATAGCAAGCGCTCTGGCAATCGCTACACGCTGTTTTTGACCACCAGATAATTGCGAAGGATAATTATCTGCTCTATCAGATAATCCGACTTTTTCTAATAAATCTAATGCTTTTGTTTCCAACTCACTTTTCTTACCCTTACCTAGTAATGATGGCGCAAGCATTAAGTTCTCTTTAGCTGTCTTATGCGGAAAGAGATTAAAACTTTGGAATACCATCCCCATCTTCTGACGGAGTTTATTTATATCAGTTCCTTTAGCAGTGAGAGCGTTACCCTCAAATATAATTTCACCGCTCGTCGGTGTTTCTAGCAGATTTAAACAACGTAACAACGTTGATTTACCACTACCAGATGGACCGATAATTGCAACAACCTCTCCTTCTGAAATTTCAAGATCAATGCCTTTTAACACTTCAACCTTACCAAAATATTTATGCAAATTATTTACTTTAATCACTAACCCTCATTCTCCTTTCAAATACATTCATCACTCGACTTAGTGCGAATGTAAGGATGAAGTATACAACTGCGGCAATCAATAATGGTGTAAATGGATCGAATGATGCACCTTGAACAACTTGTGCATTAAACATCAATTCAGAAACACCGATAACAGAAACAATTGATGATTCTTTAATTACAGTGACGAATTCATTACCTAAAGCAGGTAAGATATTTTTAATTGCTTGAGGCATCACAACTTTATTCATCGTCTGTGCATGGCTTAAACCTAAAGAACGTGCTGCTTCAGTTTGACCTTTATCTACCGCATTAATACCGGCACGAATAATTTCAGCAATATATGCAGCGCAGTTAATGACAAGCGCAATTGCACCACAAATAAATGCTGATAAGTCGATACCTAGTACTGCTGTTGTTCCAAAATAAACTAAAAATACTTGAACAAGTAATGGTGTACCACGAATAAACTCAATGTAAATCCATGATAAAGTTTTTAAAATTATATTCTTGCTTAATTTCATAAAGGCGAGAATACCACCGAAGATTGAGCCTAAAACTACACCGATTAATGAAATTAAGATTGTAGCACCAATACCCTGAATAAAGAATGAACCATATTTACTGAAAAATGACCCTTCATCAAACATCGCTTCATTCGCTTTATCTTTATAACCTTTCATTAATCCTTTATCTTCTACTTCTTTAATCGTTTTATTAAGTGCATCAAGTAACTTCGGAGAATCTTTCGGCAGAGCAATTGCCGTTCCTTTATTCTCATCAGCAAACTGCATATCAGAGAAAGCTAAGTTTGTATTTTGTGATAAATATGCTTCACCAACGGGACCTTCTAATACAACGCCATCAATCTTACCTGTATTTAAAGACATAATAATTTCAGGCACACGTGTCAGTGACGTGACGTTCGCATCAGGAATTTCAGTCTTGGCAAGCTCTTCTTGTGTTGTTTGTTTTTGAACGCCAATGTTTTTTCCTTTGAAATCTTCAATTGATTTTAACTTTTTTGCATCTTTCTTCTGTATAATCATACGCTGCTGAACATGCATATAATAGTCAGAGAAGTCCACTTCTTTTTTACGTTCAGGTGTTGGTGACATACCGGAAATAATTACGTCAATCTTCCCAGTCTTTAGAGCACCAAGTAAACTATCGAACTGCATATTTACTATCTTTAATTCAACACCAAGATCTTTCGCTAATTTTTTTGAAAGTTCGATATCAATACCTGCATATTCTCGCTTTCCGTTAACCGTTTTCTCAAATTCATATGGTGCATAATCGGCAGATAATCCGACACGCAGCACACCGTTTTTCTTAATCGTATCGTATTGATCGGTTTTTGCATGAGCCGTAAATGGTGTAATCGTTGCAATCATAACAATCAATATAAGATAACTTAATAACTTTTTAAAAGACAATGACTTCCCCTCCTTTGGATAAGATTTATTATACACTTATATGTATAAGTATACAAGTCTGAATTTTTATTTTTTCTGTTTATTTCGCTTATCCTTTTGCTTATTAAAGGGAGTTAGCGTATAATCATTAACAAAAATAGTTGAAAGAGAAGTGTATAAAATGCCGCAATTAAATGAATTCATCAATGAAGTAACAATACCTAGAACGCGAGAGTTTGCAAATAAAGCAGCAGGTCTAGAAGATTGTATCGATTTAACGTTAGGACAGTCAGATTTCGCTCCTCCTGCATCAGTCAAACATGCGATGATTGAGGCGATTGAAAATGATAAACTACGCTATACACATAATAGAGGTTTAATAGAGCTGAGAAATGAGATTGCAAAGTCAATTCAGAAAAAATTTAATGTCAATTATGATCCTGAAACAGAGATTGTAGTTACAAACGGAGGATCAGAAGCGATTGATGATGTATTTAGAACAACCATCAATCCTGGAGATGAAGTTATCTTACCATCACCATGTTATTTAGGATATGAACCTATCATAAAGCTGCTCGGTGCTAAAGTCGTACTCGTTGATACTTCTAAGACACACCTCGTACCTACACCAGAAGCGATTAAAGCAGCAATAACACCTAAAACAAAAGCAGTACTATTCAACTATCCGACGAATCCAACAGGTAAGACATTAACGTACGAACAAATTCAAGGATTAGCAAATATGTTAAAAGACGAAGATATCTTTATCGTAACAGATGAAATATACAGTGAAAATGTATATGACGCACCACATCATTCATTTTTAGAGTTTCCTGAACTGAGAGATAAATTATTTGTTATCAATGGTCTATCTAAATCTCACGCAGTGACAGGTGCCCGTATTGGTTACGTTGTGTCTAATGCAGAACTTATTACTCACGTCACATCAGTACATCTATATAATTCAATCTGTGTAGCAACACCGAGTCAATATGGTGCGATAGAAGCATTCAAAGATACAGAAACAGTAAAAATTATGAATAAAGCATACATCGAACGCAGAGATTTTTTATATGAAAAATTAACCGGATTAGGATTACCAGTTGAAAAACCACAAGGTGCCTTTTATATCTTCCCGGATATATCAGCTTACAATAGCGATTCGTATCAATTTGCTTTAGACCTATTGGATCAAGAAAGATTGGCAGTTGTACCAGGAAGTGCATTCTCAGAATACGGTGAAGGACATATCAGATTATCATTTGCATCAAGTATGGAAGAAATTAAAGAGGCTATGGTAAGATTAGAACGATTTTTAAAAAATTATAATAAATAGCGTTAAAAAGTGGCCCGATTCTTTTATGGAATCGGGCCAAACATGGTGATATGGCACGGTTCTGCTCTGGAATCGRGCCAAAYATGGTGATATGGCACGGTTCTGCTCTGGAATCGGGCCAAACATGGTGATGTGGCACGGTTCTGCTCTGAAATCGGGCCAAATAAGGTGATATGGCCCGATTCTCTTAAGGAACCGGGCCATTTTACTTTATATTAATGTTCAGCTTTATAAAGATATATTTCATCATTATAACGCGGTAATACTTTTTTCAGTAATTGATGAGACATAAATGCAATCGGTAACGGAATGATGACATAAGCTAGCAATAAACTCATTACATTCTGCATTACAGTGCCGTCCATAAATTTAAAGGCATTGATCGGACCGACTAGTCCTGTGTATCCAAATCCAGCCGACATCGGCGTACCTTGAACGTTAAAGAAGTAAGCACACAATCCACCAATGATACCATTGATAAGTAGCGGCACCATAATAATAGGATGTTTGAAATATACCGGCATCATCATTTTCGCTGCACCAATAATTAATGTGATGATTGTGCCTTTATCATTCACACGCAGTGCTCCGAATAAGAATGTGTAACAACATGCAACGATACCTAGGTTTGCTGCGCCGCTCCCTAGCCCCGATAAACTAATAACAGTTGCAATTGCAACAAGAGAAATTGGTGTTGCCATCAAAAGACTATAACTAATCGCAATCAAAATACACATTAAGAGTGGGTTTAAAGTCGTAAAATGCTGAATGACCTGACCAATCGCACCCGTAAATTGTTTTACGTATGGTAGTGTAAGAGAACCGATAAATCCAGGTAAAATTCCTGCAAACAAAGGTAAAAAGACGATATTCAAACTGCCCATCTTATTTCCTAGTAAAATTAAAACAAAAGCACTAAGCGCGACGGTTAACATCATGTTTATAATGTCACCGATTCCTGCAAACATAAAACCTTTACCATTAAATTGAACGGCACCTGAACCAAGTACAGAAGCACCAGAAAGTATCGCTGTCTGTAAACCGTTAAATTTAAATTGCTGACTGATCGTAATACCAGCTAACGCACTTAAACAAAACTGAAAGATGACCAATAATTGTCCAAGACTTGTAAACACAGGATGATATCCTGCTAAATATTTAAAAAGCTCCCCAAGCATTGCATTCGGCACTAAAGCAACGACAATACCAGCTGCCATTCCATTTAATATATTTGAGAAAAACTGTTTACCGTTAATATTCATTTAAACACCTACCCTAAAAAATTATATAGTATTATTTCTATCATACTTTAGCGCTTAAAAGCAATGAATTAATAAAATTTTTAAAATTTCCTACTACTTTGTATTTTGTTCCAGCTTATTTAACACTTCCGGTAATACTTTTGCGATATCAATATCACTACGTTCTGCAATATTAATTAACCACCAAATTGATTCTGCAATTTTATAACCAAGCTCTCCTTCACTATTAGGTTTTGGCCAACGTTTTTCTTTATCCATTACTAACCGACCGACAAGTGCTGCATCTGTTAAAAATGCTAAAGCATCTTCTTCTAAAGACCATTCAGATTGATGGTGTGATACTTCTAATGCATGATACTGTTTTCTAATCTTGATTGATTGTTCAATAATTGCTTCAAATGAATTATTCATATTATTACCTCGATTGTTTTTATACATCATAGCAGATTATCTCTTAATAAAAATAATTATTTTGCATATACAAGTTATTTTTTTGTTGAGTTCTAATAATCCATATTCTTTGACTTAAATTGACCAAACAAATAAAATATAATTAATAAGCTTATAGGAGGCACATTATGACAAACGAAAATAAAGATCTTATGTTAGAAAAAATGATAGAATCACGTACAATCTTAATCTCAGGTGGTATTGATGATAAATCAGCGAAAGAAGTTGTTAATCAATTATTATTATTAGATTCAATCAATCATGAGCCGATTAAATTAATCATCTCTTCTCCAGGTGGACATGTAGATTCAGGTTATTTAATACATGATATGATTAATTTCATCGAATCAGAAGTTAAAATTATTGGTGCAGGATGGGTAGTTAGTGCAGGCGTATTAATTTACTTATCAGGTAAGAAAGAAAATCGCTACGCATTACCTAATACACGCTTCATGATTCACCAACCAAGTGGTGGTACACAAGGACAAGCGTCCAACATGGAAATTACTGCAAAAGAAATTATCCGTACACGTCAAAAATTAAACGAATTAATCGCACGTGAAACTGGCAAATCTGTAGAAGAAGTTGAACAACATACAGGTCGTGATTACTGGTTAAGCACACAAGAAGCTTTAGAGTACGGTATCGTCAATAAAATTATCGAAAACCAAAAAGAAATCTAGATCATAAATCCCAATGCGCATTTTGATGCATTGGGATTTTTTTCGGCAGTTTTAGCGGTATCTTCTCTCTTTACCACTCGATTCCGCTATTGCGCTCCAGTTTTAGCGGTATCTTCTCTCTTTATCACTCGATTCCGCTATTGCTTCAAATAATCATTAATATAACCATTCACTGCTTCACGTGACTGGAAAATTACCTGCTTTTTATCGGGATATTTCTCTAATAGCTCAATTACTTTTGGTCTGCTCACAATATTATATTGTTTAATGAACGCAATAAATTCTGAATCCGTTTCACTAGTCTCTATCCAAGGCATATCTGGCCTCTCTTTTCCTTTTCTTTGCTCGATACTCTCCAGACAAACTTCAACCGGTAAGTCTAAGAAATAAATCGTGTCACATGCAGCGATGCGCATCTCAATTGTTGATCCATAATTCCCGTCAATAATCCACGTCTCACCTTTTAACGCTTCCCTTTGTCGATTCAAAAATACTTCTCTTTCTACTACAGTTCGATCTGAATTCCAGTTCAAAAGATCAAGATGAATAACTGGTATATCTAAACATTTACTGAGAATACGAGAAAACGTACTTTTTCCGCTTCCAGGACAACCGATTACTATTATCTTTTTCATAGGTAACCCCCAAAATCTTCATTATCTAAAATAATTCATTTAGCAACGCCACATACTGTGCTGTATCTTCCGGATGATGTCTAGTACTCGTTGAAAGCCGTAAAGCCATAATAATTCTTGCATATATTAAAAATTCTTTATACTCAATCCAGCTAAACTTTAAATAATAGTCATAATATGCACGCAGTGTTTCTTCATTGATGTCATAAGGACTTGAACAATATAAAAACAATAGTTCATATAATATCAAATTCTGCATCGGAGTTGGATCGATTACAGATAGCACTTCTTTTTGCATAATAAAATTATGATAACCGAAATCGCCATGAACATATTTCGGTGCTTCTTCTGGTAATGCTACAGTGTCCAAGGCATCAAACAATGCTTCACTATCATAATAATCATCGATGACCAGTCGTTCTAATGCCAGTTCATCTTTTAAGAATATTTTAAAATCATGTTTTAAATCATTGATATAACCGACTCTGCTATCACAATATTCATATTGATTCATAAAATTTATCTTATCTAGTATCTTTAATTTACTGTAATGCCCATTCAGCATCGAACCTTTCATATGTTCCATTAATATATATGTTGTATCATCTGTCGTAATACACTCAGGAAAAACCTCTATTTGCTGATATCTTTTCAGAAACTGACTTTCAGACTGAATTGATAATGGTGGATTGAGTTTAAGAATATATTTCTTATCAAAATCATCGATAAAGAATACTTTGCTCGTTGTTCCCGTTGTAATTTCAGTTAGCACACATCGTCCACTGACATAATGCATATCCTGTAATGCAAATAACACCCCTCTTACTGAAGCCAAGCTATCACGTCCTATCTATATTTGCATCTTTTTATTATATTCGATATTATGACTAAAAACTATCGAGGTTAAAAGATGAACTTAAAGCAACGCGCTAAACAATTAAAAATAGATGTTCCAGCTATATTTATCGCTTTACATAAAAAAGAAACACCAATACTTGCTAAAGTATTGGCGCTTATCACCATCATTTATGCACTGTCACCTATAGACCTAATACCTGATTTTATTCCAGTACTAGGATTTTTAGATGACATTATCTTGTTACCATTATTCATTAGTTTAACCATTAAACTGATTCCTGATGACATCTTTACTCAATGCCAGCATGAAGCTCAAAGTTTGACGCGTAAAGATTTAAAACGCTGGTATTTTGCATTGCCAATTCTACTCATATGGCTATTTACTTTCTATGCACTCTTTCAATTATTCCATTCATTATTTAACCAATAAATTTGATTTGTTTCACTCTTAATTCACAAACCAATATTACGCCATTTTACCATACTGATTAGTAGTTTTCTAACTTTCATCCATCTTGAAAATATAATTTTGTCTTTTCTAAGCAAACAATGTACATATGATATTGACATTATGATATTGACATCTTTATAATCTATATATTGCTTGAAAGGAGTGACGTGATGAATAATAAATTAAAAGGGATTATGTTTGTCACATTAGGATCAATATTCTGGGGTGTCGGAGGCACCGTATCCCAGCAAATCTTTCAAGGCTATAGCGTACCACTCGATTGGTTTATAACCATTAGATTAATCTTAAGCGGTATCTTTTTGCTTTGCCTGGCCATGATAAGGAAGCAAAATATACTGAATGTATTTAGCGATAAGCATACATTTTTCCAGCTTGTGATTTATTCAATATTTGGAATGCTTGCGGTACAATATACATTTCTAGCATCAATAGAAGCGGGTAATGCAGCAGTAGCGACGCTCTTACAATATTTAGCGCCGATTGTCATTCTGACTTTCCTGCTTATTACACGTAAGACAGAGTTTAGAGCGATAGATCTGATCATTATACTCGTCTCATCATTCGGAACATTTCTATTGCTCACGAGCGGTAATATTAACAATGTTGTCGTACCGCCAGCAGCAATTATCTGGGGATTATTATCAGCAATCGCAGCAGCGTTCTATACAATGTACGCCGGAAGACTCTTTGTCCGTAATACCCCACTCGTTATTATTGGATGGGCGATGCTTATAGCTGGATTGTTTATCAGTCTATTCAATAGACACTGGCAGATCAATCCACTGTCATACGGTGCAATGTTTAACATTTATCTCATATTCGTTATCATCGTTGGAACCGCGCTAGCTTTCTTCCTATATCTACTCAGCGTAAAATATATCGACCCACAACTTACTGCGCTACTCGGATGTATTGAACCATTAACAGCAGTTATTCTCAGTATTGTCTGGTTGAAACAGCCTTTTGATATCATCCAATGTGCTGGAATGATGATTATACTCGGTGTCGTGCTATTCATATCTATATTAAATACAAAAGAAAAAAACCAAGCATCTTGTTAATGAGATGTTTGGTTTAAAAATTTATTAGATCGTATTGAAAACTTCTGATTCATAACACTTAATACAAGTACAATGCAACTCACGCCACAAATTAGAAACGTTATACCATAGTATCCTTGATCAAATATGATTCCAAATATAATATAAGAAATTGGCATCAGTAACTGTGCTGTTAAATTGATTACAGAGAATACCCTTCCCTGAACACGTGCTTCGATATGCTCCTGAAAGAATACAAACAATGGTGTATTAACAAACTGTGCTGTAACACCTAATAGTAGACCACAAATAAAGAAAGTAATATAAACCGGCCATAAGCTATTCATTAACAGCAATGGCAAACTTATCACTATTAAAAATACACCCTCTAATAATAATCCCTTTTTAAGCATAGGAAACGGATTATCAAACTTTTTCTTATTGCCAATAATTATGCCACCAATCAATACACCCACACTAAAAGATGCTTCTAATATCCCCATCATTTCTGAGCTTGCTTCAAAATGACCGATGATGATTTTGCTCATGCCTATATTAATACCAGATACAAAGAAGTTTAACGACATAAATAATATAAGGAGCGTTCTTAAAATTTCATGATGCCAAATATATTGTAACCCATACTTAAAACTTTTAAAGACACCTTCTTCTTCAATTATTGCATCATTTGAATCAACAGCATCATCCTTTTGAAATAATTTGAAATTAATCATAAGAATGACCAAACTTGCACAAATATATGCAATAACGAAAATGAATAAAAATAATTCTTTAGACACAAATCCATATAATAATCCACCTAACACTGGACCTAAAAGCATCGACAAACTACTTGCTGTGGAATTATATCCCATTGTCTTTTGTAAATGTTCACGATGAACAATATGCGGAATTGCTGCCATAAAACTTGGATTGCTCGCACTTGAAATAAATGCAGCAAAAAAAGTTACGATGTATAGGGCAATGATATTAAAACCTAGAAAATGAATATAGAGCAATAAAAGAAATACTAAAATAGCTTCTATAAATATACTCCAGAATATAACCTTTTTACGATCAAAGTTATCTGCTAAGTATCCAGATAACGGTGTTACCACAATTCTACCCAGAACACTCATCGCTAAATTAATTGAAAACAGTTTGGCAGAACCTGTAGCAGAAAGGATATAAAAACTGATACCGAAACTATAGATGGATACACCTAACATCGAAATCATCGTACTTAATATTAATAGATACATTTGACGTTTTGATTGTTTCATTTCTAAATCCATAATATCTACCTCCATAAGTTTAATTTAATTAAACTTATTATATAAAATAAAAATTTGAAAAGCAAATAAAAGTTTAATATAATTAAACTAGTTAATGGAGGTTATTATGAATACATTAGGTTCTAAAATTAGAAGTCTTCGCAAAAGTAAAAAAATGACGCTCGTAGATCTCGCTGGGGATTATATGACAAAGGGTATGCTCAGTCTTATAGAAAATGATAAAAACAATCCATCAATGGAAAGTTTAGAATACATCGCTAAAAAGTTAGACACTACAGTAAGTGTCCTGTTGGAAGATGGGGATGAGGAAATTACAAATCAAATTTATAATAAGGTTAAAGAAATTATTAATGTACCAAGTCTTTTTCATAATGAAGTAATAAAACAAACGGTTTCTCCTTATATAGATCAAATTAAGCAAAACAGAAAAGGAGCTTTTATATTTCAGTGGTATGCATTTACTAAAGGAATAGAAAAAGATGATAAAACAGCCATGCATTATCTAACAATGGCTAAAGAAATATATATAAAAAATGATGACAAAAATGCTCTCCTTGATGTTGAAAATGATTTAATTTCTGTATATTTTATACTTGGTAAATACGATAGTGCTTTTACTAAAGGAGTAGAATTATATGAAAAATATAAAGAAGATAACGATATTACTGATCCAAATTTAATTCCAAGATTACTGTTATCAATAGCAGCTTATGGCTATTCTTCATATGATACGAGTAATTTAATTAAATATTTAGAGTTAGCTGAAGAAGTATCTATACAAAATAAGACATTTAAACTTCTTTCACCAATTTACAAATCACAATGCTTTAAGTATTTACTGGATGAAGATATGGATAAATATCAATCTACATATAAAAAGTTTGATATCTTAAAACAATTTAATCCTGAAGATTTCCAAACAAAATTTGATATGTACACAGCCGATTTAATCTATCACTTCTATCGAAGGGAATATAAAGAATTAAAGAATCTATTAGAAGTACAGCAACAAATATTAGTACATGATAAATATCAGACTGAAGTAGATGATAATTTTAATAATATCTGGCAACTATATGAGGCAATTGCATTATATAATTTAGGTGATTTTGATAATGCTATTAAAAAATTAAATGACTATCCAAATGACATACCATATTTAGCTCCAGCTGATATAAGTATACACGCTCAAAAATATACTTATCTCGCTATTAATGCTGAACGTAAAAATGAAAATGATAATGCAAAAGAATATATCATGAAAGCAATGGATATCATTAAAAATATCCCTCCAAACCATTTTACAAAAATTACAGAAGACACATACAAAAGAATTATGAACCAAAACAAGCCCACAGATTATCTTTCATAATCTGCGGGCTTTCATTAATTAAGTAATCTTTGTGCTATTAATTTTTGCAACTTCACAATATCAGTGTCCTTATTAAATAATTTAACGATTGGCATTTGAATACCTGCCACAAAAAGTTTTAATTCTGCATCAATATCAAATCGACCTGCATTTTCTACACTGAATGCTCTAATATTCTTATAAGGAATTGTAATAAACTCAATCTTCTTACCTGAGAACCCTTGTTTATCAACGATTAAGATACGTTTATTCGTGAACACAAACAAATCACGAATAAGAATAAAACTCGCCTCAACTACTTCATCTTCAAGCAAATAATCTTGAAATTCATTTTGAACTTCCTCTGTATTTTTTTCACTAGAGTTGCCCATCAATTCATCAAATAATCCCATTCTAATGCCTCCTTATTTTGTATAATATTAATATAACAAAATAAATTTGGAATTAATAGGAATAAGAGTATGTATTTAAAATATTACATTTCCCTTAATGCGCTCAATTGGTTCTGATTTTTATCAAAGTTACTGTCATCTAACCACGACTCTAATCTCAATTTATTGGCTGGCCATTCTTTATCAATTATTGAAAACCAATTTGTATCACGGTTACGTCCTTTATAAACAGTTGCTTGTCTAAATGTGCCTTCAAACGTAAAGCCTAATCGTGTTGCTGATTTATTCGATGCCTCATTTAAGCTATCACATTTCCATTCGTAGCGTCGATACTTTAATTCTTCAAATACATACTTCATAACTAAATACTGCGCTACTGTTGCCTGTCTGCTGCGTTTTAATAATGGAGAATAAACAATCCATCCCATTTCAATGACCCTATTCAGATTGTCTATACGCATGAGAGAGAATGTTCCTACTGCTTTTTGTGTATGATTGTCGATAATCGTTAAATAGTAAGGATCAACAGAAGCTATTAACTGTATTAAATAATCTTTAAATTCTAATTTACTCTCAAATCTTTGAATCGGCATATATGTAAGATTTTCTGGTTCTGATGATGCACCATATATTTCATATAGATTATCACAGTGTTTAATATTAATTTTTTCTATAGTAACAGTCTTTCCTACAATTGTTTGTATGTTAGGAAGTATTCCAGGTGAGTAATTTTCGATGATGTCCCCAACAGGTTGATTGTATTCGTTATATCCCATATTTATCCTACTTTCATAAGTATGTCTGTTGCTATTATATTAAACAATTCCGGATACTCCAAGTATCCGGAATTGTTCAAGTATCTAAAATAAAAAAAAAGTCCCTCTAACTAAAAGTTAAAGGGACATTAGTACCACCGGTCGGGGTCGAACCGACACTCCGTGAGGAACCGGATTTTGAGTCCGGCGCGTCTGCCAATTCCGCCACGGTGGCTTAGTAAAATTTATTATTTAATAAGTATAATACTTAAAAAAATTATGGTCAAGAATTTCATCCTATTTTCAATCTATGTTCACAAATAGCAAATGACCTGTTATAATGAACGTGTAATAAAGTCTCGTCAACTTTATTATCACCAAATTTCATTTTCGTTTAATTACTTTTAACTACAGAATCCTTTCTGTAGTTCTTTTTTTATCTTTAAATATAACACAAATTTTACGAAAAAAATAAGCATGCTTCATGCTGCTTAACAAAAAATGGAGCGGAAGGTAGGACTTACACCTACATCTCGAACCAGGAAGGTCCGTATTCTAAGAGTTGAAATACTCCCGCATATATAAAATTAATGGAGGCGCCAACCGGATTTGAACCGGTGATAAAGGTTTTGCAGACCTCTGCCTTACCACTTGGCTATGGCGCCTAAAGCTGGGCTAGCTGGATTCGAACCAACGAGTGACGGAGTCAAAGTCCGTTGCCTTACCGCTTGGCTATAGCCCAATATTAAAAAATTAAGGGCGACTGATGGGAATCGAACCCACGAGTGTCGGAACCACAATCCGATGCGTTAACCACTTCGCCACAATCGCCATGGCAGGGGCAGTAGGAATCGAACCCACACCAAAGGTTTTGGAGACCTCTATTCTACCGTTGAACTATGCCCCTAAAAATAAACAAATAAAAAATGGTGGAGGGGGGCAGATTCGAACTGCCGAACCCGAAGGAGCGGATTTACAGTCCGCCGCGTTTAGCCACTTCGCTACCCCTCCAAGATGGTGCCGGAAAAAGGACTTGAACCCTCAACCTACTGATTACAAGTCAGTTGCTCTACCAGTTGAGCTATTCCGGCATAATAATAAA